>NZ_RIBZ01000129.1:0-9782 GCF_003721215.1 Streptomyces botrytidirepellens | reverse complement strand
GCCCGACCGCTTCCACGCAGTCCTCACCCTGGCCAGCACACTCATCTGGCTCACACCATGATCGACAAGACGTCCCCTAGGGCCTGTCCGACGGGTGATGTGGCCAAGTCAAACGGGGCTGGCCCCGGCTGCCGCTGCCCCAGCCGGGAGTGGAAAGTGCCGCCGCGAATCGCTTCAGGGGCGCAGGGCGTCCTTCCGTACACAGCGGTGGGTAGCTACGCACTTTTTTGTGCGTACTTGTGACATGTCGATGCTGGCCCGAAGGTGATCGGAAGGCATCTGATCACGCGAGCACACCGACAGGAGCACTTGTGGGCAACGAAGCAGTCACAGTCATCGGTCTCGGCGAGATGGGACGGGCACTGGCGGACGCCCTGATCACCTCGGGGCACCCGACGACCGTATGGAACCGCAGCGCCACCAAGGCCGATGACCTGGTGGCGCGCGGTGCTGTGCGAGCCGCGACGGTCGAGGCAGCGGTCCTCTCCAGCCCGCTGACACTCGTCTGCCTGCTGGACTATGACGTCACAGAAGCGATCCTTCGGCCCGCCGCCGACGCTCTGCGCGGCCGGACTCTGGTCAACCTCACCAATGGAACGCCGACCCAGGCGCGGGAGGCGGAGGCCTGGGCCGTGGGCCATGGTGCGGCCTACCTGGACGGCGGGATCATGGCGGTTCCATCGACGGTCGCAACCTCGCAGGCGTTCGTCCTCTACAGCGGTCAGAAGGCGCACTTCGAGGCGCACAAGGAGACCTTGGAGGCACTGGGGGCAGCCAAGTACCTCGGCGCCGACGCGGGCATCGCCGCACTGTATGACCTGGCGCTGCTCAGCGCGATGAACGTGATGTTCGATGGTTTCTTCCACTCGGTCGCCATGGCCACCTCGCACAAGGAAAGCAACGCGGCTGGCTTCACGGAGCTCCTTGTGCCCTGGCTGACGAATATGGCCCAGGTGATGCCTGCGTTCGCCGCCGACGTGGACTCGGACGCGAAGCCAGTGCTTGCCCAGGGTCTCGATGTGGTGCTGGCCAGTGTGCGCAATATGGCACAGGCGTCCCGGGACGCGGGAGTGCGCGCCGACTACTTCGAGCGCTCAGCCGCGACTCTGGAGAAGCAGCTCGCCGAGGGGCAGACTGCCTACACTGCACCCGGGGTGGTGCAACGCCTCAGGACTTCCAACTGATCGAGTCTTCGGTGATTCCAGGAAACCTGGCGGGTTTACGAGCGGAGCCATAGGCGAAGGGCGGCGACGGTGACGGTGCCGTGAAAGACGTACGCTCTCTTGTCGAAGCGCGTGGCCACTGCGCGGTTGATCTTCAACCGGTTGATCAGCCGTTCGACTTCGTTCCTGCGCGTGTAGCGGGCCTGGTCGAAGCCGGTGGGGCGACCGCCAAGGCTTCCACGGCGTTGGCGGTTGGCCCGCTGGTCACGGCGTTCGGGGATCGTATGGGGGATCTGCCTTCGTCGCAGGTAACGGCGGTTGCGGCGGGAGCTGTACGCTTTGTCGCCGCAAACGTGGTCCGGGCGAGTCCTCGGCCGTCCTCCGGCCGGGCGCGGGACGCGGACGGTCCAGGACCGGGATCATCTGCGGGGCGTCGCCCCACTGGCCAGGGGTGACCAGGATCGCCAGCGGCCGACAGCCGCCGTCGCTCGCCAGGTGGATCTTGGTGGTGAGCCCGCCGCGTGAGCGGCCGATCGCCTCGTCGGGCCGGTGGTGGGCGGGCCGCCCGCGTCGCCCTGGTATCCGTGCCGGGCGG
The DNA here is from genome assembly GCF_003721215.1 of Streptomyces botrytidirepellens. Classification (NCBI taxonomy): domain Bacteria; kingdom Bacillati; phylum Actinomycetota; class Actinomycetes; order Kitasatosporales; family Streptomycetaceae; genus Streptomyces; species Streptomyces botrytidirepellens. The sequence continues at coordinate 8,024 of NZ_RIBZ01000129.1, read as the reverse complement.
TGGCGGGCCCCGGCAGCATGCTGATGGGCGCGGCATGTTGTGGAGTCGACGCCTGGGCGTGCGGGAACTGCCGCCACGTGATGTCGGTCTGACTCCGGGGCGCCGGAGGTATGTGCAGGTGTCTGAGGATTCTGCGGACCGTAGATGCCCCTATGCGGTAGCCGAGACCCTGCAGTTCGCCCTGGATCCGCTTGTACCCCCACATTGGGTTTTCCCGCGCAAGCCGTTCGATGAGCGCCGTGATGGTCTCGTCGATGGGAGGGCGGCCGACACGGTGCGGGTAGGTCCACTTCCGTGTCATCAGACGGCGGTGCCAGCGCAGCAGCGTTCCGGGGGTGACCAGCCGGTGTGCTCGAAGCTTCCTCGGCAGGAGTCGGGCCAGTGCCGCAAGGAGGGCACGGTCGGCCCAGTCGAGACGGGGCTTCGGGTTGCCACGGCGCAGCACAGCAAACTCATGACGCAGAACGAGCAACTCGGCGTCCTTGGACGCGGAGGAACGCCCGAGTAACACGAACCAGCTGAGCAGCCGAGTGATGACCAGGTAGAGCAGGCGTAAGGACACGAAAGACGATTTTGCCTGGCCTGCGGTGCTTCATCGATTCTCGCTGGTCAGGGGGCCGGGCCGAGTTCTGGAACCTCACAGGTTGCGAAGGAGGGTGGCCCAGGTACTGGCGTTCCGCTCGGGCGCCGGGTCGATGCCTGCCTCCTTCAGGATTTCCCAGACAGTGGAGGCGCCCACCTTCACTCCCAGTACGAGCAGCTCACCGTGCAGACGCCTGTACCCCCAGTGCGGGTTCTCCCTCGCCAGACGCAGCACCAGAATCCGGATGGAGCGCACCGTACGAGGTCGACCAGGTCGCTGGGGTCGCGATAACGCGGCATGGTGGCGTGTGACGAGGTCGCGATGCCAGCGCAGCACCGTGTCAGGACGCACGAGCAGCCGCACACGCCGCAGGGTGGGTAACGGCATGCGGTGTAGCAGCGCCGCCAGGAACGACCGGTCGCTTGAGCTGAACCGGACCTTTCTCTTGCCGAGTTGGCGTTCCAGGACCGCGATCTGATGGCGCAGGGCGAGGATCTCTACATCTTTGTCCCGGTCGCTCATCGGCAGCAGCCCCAGCACCACGAACGCATTCGTCACACCGAGGTAGGCCAGTCGTAGCAGCACGATCGGTCATCATGACGCGTGGACCACCGGCAACGCGAGAGCGCCGACTCGAGCGACCGCGGCCGACGACTGTGAGGTCCAGTGTAGGCCTCCGACCAGGGCGGATGACATTCTCGGCAAGCACAACCTTGGTCCTGTACTTGCCGCCGGACGGCTTCGGCGTTCTTTTCCGCGCCGAACTTAGCTGCCCGCGCCCCAACAACCGCTCCCAAGCCGGTTGCCACTAACCCGATCACTGCGATGGCGAGAGGAACCACGAAATCCGTCACGGCGGCACATCATGGCTGCTCAATCAGTTCAAGGGAACACCGCGTCGTGCGGCCTGACAGCAGGACCAACGGCATCACAGCTCGTCAATCAACCGCGAATACATGAACATGTCCCGGCGTTCGTCCCCCACCTGTTGCCATCCACGCAGCACCGAGCGCAACCCGCGCGGAGCAACCTCACCGCTGCTTCATCAATGACGACAGAGGGTGTCGCGTTTACGGCCGACGATGGACGTATGCGCGAAACCCCAGAAGAACTCAACAAGCTCCAGTCCCTCCTCGACTCCTCCCTCTCCGGCTCGACCGCACACCTCCGCTCGATCGTCGAGGGCCGCACCATCACGGCGGCGCAGCTCACCGGGGTCCTCACCGGCATGTGCACGCTCGCCCTCTCCACGGTGACCGCAAAGGGCGAACCGCGGATCAGCGGCGCCGACGGGCACTTCCTGCACGGCCGGTGGCACTTCGGCACGGCGCGCAACGCCGCCAAGGCCCGTCATCTCGCGGCCCGTCCGGCCGCCAGCGTCGCGCACATGCGCGGCGAGGACCTCGGCGTGTTCACCCACGGCACGGTGGAGGAGCTGAACCCCGAGGACGCCGAGCCCACGGCCGACTGGCAGGAACTCCTCGCCTACTTGAAGGACTTCTACGGCGACGACGACGCCTTCGACTGGAACCGCGAGGTCGTCTACTACCGGCTGAACCCGCACTGGATGACCGTCTACGCCCCCGACCTCGACAAGCTCACCGGCACGTGACGCCGGGCCCGTCGACGAGGGCCTGCACCTGCGCGTACGTGGGTGCGGGGCCGGTCGACGGCGCGCCGTCGCGTACCGCCAGCGCCGTGGCGACGGCCTCGCCCAGCGCCCGCTACAGCAGCGACCCGAGGCTGCCCCGCCCCCAAGCTCTCAACTCCTTCCCCAAGCTCTCAACTCCGCTTCGCTGCGTTCGAGCAGGGGGCCGCTCGGCGTCTTGCCGGTCCAGGGGACCAGGAACGGCAAGGTCGCGAGTTGGCCCCGAACCCACGGAAGCAACTCCGCAGAGCACGACGACGGACCCTTGAGTTCCCACCGAGAACCCTTCAGTTTGCGTGAACTTACGGGACTCCAGGGGATTGAAGAACATCGGAACGAAAACCGGCGCTAAGCCCCTGGGGGGTTTGAGAGCGCTTTGACCTGGGGTTCGGCGGGGGCGGAGCCTTCGGCAGTCGTGTTGATCACTGACTGTCTGGAGGTCTGGGGTGCCGGTCGAGTTTCTGACGGATGAGCAAGCCGCGAGGTATGCGGCGTACGACGGGGCGCCGTCCCGCACGGAGTTGGAGCGGTTCTTCTTCCTTGACGACGCGGACCGGGCGTTGATCGAGCCGAAGCGGCGGGCCCACAACCGGCTCGGGTTCGCGGTGCAGATGACCACGGTGCGGTTCCTCGGAGTGTTCCTGGACGATCCGACGGACGTGCCGACGGAGGTGGTCGATTACCTCGCCGAGCAGTTGGGCGTCGCGGACGCGTCGGCGTTGAAGGCGTACGGCGAGCGGGAGAACACCCGGCTCGATCACGTCCGTGAGCTGCGGCGGGTCCTGGAGTACACGGAGTTCGCCGAGGCGGAGGCGGAGCTGCGGGCTTGGGTGGATGCGCGGGCCTGGACGACAGGGGAGGGCCCGAAGGCGCTGTTCGACGCGGCGGCGGGGTGGCTGCGTGAGCGGCGGGTGCTGCTGCCCGGGGGGACGACACTGGCCCGGCTGGTGGCCGCGGTGAGGGAGGCGGCGAACCAGCGGCTGTGGGACACCCTCTACCGGATGCTGAGCACTGGTCAGCGGGCGGTGCTGGACTCCCTGCTGACGGTGCCGCCGGGCGCCCGGGTGTCGGAGCTGGACCGGCTACGCCGGGGTCCGGTGCGGGTCTCCGGGCCACAGATGAAGTGGGCGCCGGAGCGGGCGGAGGAGATCGCGGCCTTCGGGATGGGCGACCTAGACGTGTCGGGGATACCGCCGCGGCGGCTGGCGGAGCTGTCGCGGTACGGGGTCGATGGCAAGGCGTCGCTGCTCAGGCGGCACGGTGACTCCCGGCGCCTGGCCACGCTGCTGGCCACTGCGGTCTACGTGACGTCTCGGGCGGTCGATGACGCCTTGGACCTGCTGGAGGTGCTGATCGCGACGAAGCTGCTGGCCAGGGCGGAGCGGGAGACGGCGAAGGAGAAGCTGAAGACCCTGCCGCGAGTGGAGAGGGCGTCGGCGAAGCTGGCCGCCGCGTTCCAGATCGTGTTCGACACCACCAGCGAGCAAGTCGACACTGACACCGGGGAGATCAGCCCGCCCGAGGTGGAGACGCTGGAGGCGATGTGGGAGCGGGTCGAGCAGGTGGTGCCCCGGCACGAGCTGGCGGCGGCGGTCGCCGCGCTGTTCGAGCTGACTCCGCCGCTCGACTCGGACGCGGACGAGGCATGGCGGGCCCAGCTGGTCACCCGGTTCGGCACCGTGCGGCCGTTCCTGAAGCTCCTGGTGACGGTGGTCGACTTCGGCGCCACGCCCGAGGGCCTGCCGGTCCTGAAGGCGTTGATGTCGCTGCCGGACCTGATGGGACGCAAGAAGGTCGGCCCGGTGGAGATCGACACCGGCCTGCTCACCGGGTCGTGGCGGCGCCTGGTGCTCTCCGCGCCTGGAGCCGGGCACGGTCGACTGGAAGGCGTACGCGTTCTGCGTGCTGGAGCATCTGCACCGGATGCTGCGGAGCAAGCAGGTGTTCGCGAAGAACTCCTCCAAGTGGGGCGACCTCCGCGCGAAGCTGCTGGATGGGGAGGCGTGGGACCAGGCCAAGCCAACCGTTCTCGCCTCGCTCAACCTGCCCGCCGAGGCAGGTGAGCACCTGGCGGCGCGGGCCGCACTGCTGGACGGCACCTACCGCGAGGTCGCCGCGCGGGTGCCGGCGAACTCCCAGATCGTGTTCGACGACGACGGCCGCCAGCACTTCGCCGCCCTGGAGCCGGAGCCCGAATCCGCCTCCCTGCGCCAGCTGCGCGAGGCGGTGGAGGCGATGCTGCCCCGTGTCGACCTACCGGAGGCCCTGCTGGAGGTGTTCTCCTGGACCGGCGCCGACCAGGCGTTCACCTCGGTCACCGGCGGCGAGGCCCGGCTGAAGGACCTGCACGTGACGATCGCCGCGCTCTTGGTCGCGCACAGCTGCAACGTCGGCTACACCCCGGTCATCGGGGCCGCGGACGCGCTGAAGTACGGGCGCCTGTCCCATGTCGACCAGACGTATCTGCGGCTGGCGACGTACCGGGCCGCGAACGCCACGCTGATCGACTACCAGGCGGCCACCCCGCTCGCGCGGGCGTGGGGCGGCGGCCTGGTCGCCTCCGTGGACGGCATGCGGTTCGTCGTCCCCGTGCCGTCGGTGTACGCGCGGCCGAACCCGAAGTGCTTCGGGCGCCGGGGCGGGGCGACCTGGCTGAACATGATCAACGACCAGGCTGCGGGGCTGGGCGGGAAGGTGGTGGCCGGCACCCCGCGCGACTCGCTGTACGTGCTGGACGTCCTCTACGACCGCGACGGCGGCAAGCGCCCGGAGATGATCGTCACGGACACCGCGAGCTACAGCGACATTGTCTTCGGGCTGCTCACCTTGGCAGGGTTCGCGTATGCGCCGCAGCTCGCTGATCTGCCGGATCAGAAGATGTGGCGCATCGACCGCACCGCCGACTACGGAGCCTTCCAGGATGCGGCCCGCGGCCGGGTCGATCTCGCCAGGACCGAACGCCACTGGGAGGACATCCTGCGGATCATCGGCTCCATCCACACCGGCGCCGTGCGCGCGTACGACGTGATCCGGATGCTGTCCCGCGACGGCCGACCCACCCCGCTCGGCGACGCAATCGCTCACTACGGGCGGATCTCCAAGACCCTGCACATCCTGCGCCTGGCCGACGAGCCCGGCTACCGGCGGCAGATCAAGAGCCAGGCGAACCTCCAGGAGGGCCGCCACTCCCTCGCCCGGAAGATCTTCCACGGCCGCTCCGGACAGCTCTACCAGCGTTACCAGGACGGCATGGAGGACCAGATCGGCGCCCTGGGCCTGGTCCTCAACGCCCTCGTGCTCTTCAACACCCGCTACATGGACGCCGCGGTCAACCAGCTGCGCGCGGACGGATTCGACGTCCGCGACGAGGACGTCGCCCGGCTCTCGCCGTTCGTGCGGCACCACATCAACATGCTCGGCCGCTACTCCTTCCAGCTGCCGGAGCTACCCGGCGGAATGCGGCCCCTGCGCGACCCGGACGCCGCCGAGGACGAGTGACCGGCCTTCTGGCCACCTCCCACTCCATCTCCGCGTCAGTACTGGTCAGTGGCCTGGAGCGGGTACAGCGTCCCCTCACGAGTGACAGCTTTGCGTACCCGCTCCGCCGGGCGGCAGGCCCGGTAGGCCTTCGAGCCTCCAGTTCGCCCTCAGCCGACGGCAGCGCCGAACCACTTGGGCAGCTGACTGAGCAGATCCTGCTGGTCTTCACCGATCCACGCCACGTGGCCGTCCGGCCGTAGCAGCACAGCGGGCACGTCCAGTTCCTCGCTGACGTCGACGACGTGGTCGACCCGATCCGCCCAGTCCGCCACCGAGAGCCGGCCGGTCTGGTCGAGCAGCAGCCCGCGGCCGCCGTGCATCAGCTCGTAGAGGCGTCCGCGCTTCAGCCCCACGTCCCGCAGCCGCCGGCCGAGCAGTTCATGCCCCTCGCCGAAGTCGTAGCGGACCCCGATCGCAGTGATCTTCTCGATCAGGTACCGGTTCACCTCCTCGAAGTCCATCAGTTCCGACACCAGCCGGCGCACTGACCGGGGACCCGGCTCGGAGGACAACAGCTCGGTCTGCACGCGGGTGTTGTCCAGCACGTCGGCGGCCACCTGGTGCCGTTCGGCGTGGTAGCTGTCCAGCAGCCCCTCCGGTGCCCAGCCGCCGACCTCGGCGGCCAGTTTCCAGCCGAGGTTGAACGCGTCCTGGATGCCGAGGTTGAGGCCCATCCCGCCGGTCGGCGGGTGGACGTGCGCCGCATCGCCGGCCAGCAGCACCCGGCCGACCCGGTAACTCTCGGCCAGCCGGGTGGCGTCGCCAAAGCGGGAGAGCCAGCGCGGTGAGTGCGCGCCGAAGTCGGTGCCGGCGAACACCCGCACCCGCTGCTTGAACTCCTCGAAGGTCGGCGCGGCCGTACGGTCGTCGGCCACCCCCGCGGCGGGCACGATCAGGCGGTACACCCCATCGCCGAGAGGCATGGTGCCGAACCGCACATGGGTCTTGCGGACTTCGGCCACCACGGCGTTCAGCGTCTCCGGCGTCACGGCCACCTCCACCTCGCCCAGCAGCGTCTCGGTCCTGCTGGGCTCGCCGGGGAAGCCGACGCCGAGCAGCTTGCGCACCGTGCTGCGGCCACCCTCGCAGCCGACCAGGTAACGCGAGCGCAGCTGCGTGCCGTCGGCCAGTTCGATGCTCATCCCATGTTCGTCCTGGCTCAGCCCGACCAGTTCGCAGCCGCGCCGGATCTCGGCGCCGAGCTCGGTGGCGTGCTCGGCCAGCAGCCGCTCGGTGACGCTCTGCGGGATGGCGAGGACGTACGAATGCGCGGTGTCCAGCCGCTCGGGCCACGACTTGCCGATGCCGGCGAAGAAACCGCCGGTCGCGAACTTCTGTCCGAGCGCGAGGAACCGCTCCAGCAGACCGCGCTGGTCCATCACTTCGACACTGCGCGCGTGCAGGCCGAGAGCGCGGGACAGCCCGGTCGGCTCCGCCCCCTTCTCCAGCAACAGCGTATGCACGCCGTGCAGTCGCAACTCGCCAGCCAACATCAAGCCGGTCGGTCCGCCGCCGACAACGATCACGTCAATCATCAAACCCCCACAACGAGATTGGTTCTCGGCCAGCTACTCCTCGCATCCGGTGGCGCGCACATCCCACATCGCCGCTGTGCTTGCCGAATACCTCATCCGTGCAGGTCACGCGGCATGTCTGTACTCGTGGAGGATGCCGCCAAGGCGGTCGTGGCGTCGTATGTCGAGCTGGCTTAGCTTTTCNTCCTCGAACTCTCGTAGGGCGTGGAGGAGGTGGCGCTGGTTCCAGATCAGGGTCCGGTCCAGGAGCTCGTGTCTGCAGGTCTGCACCCACCTTTCCATGACCGAGTTCATTCTCGGCATCTGGATGCCGGTGAGGACGACCTCGATCCCCGCGTCCTTGAGGACGGCATCGAACAGGGCGGGGAACTTCCCGTCCCTGTCCCGGATCATGAACCGTGCCCGGCAGCCGACGTCCTCGAGATCCATGACCAGATTCTTCGCCGCTTGGGTTACCCAGGCTGTGGTCGGGTGTGCGGTGGCGCCCAGGATCCGGATGCGGCGACTGCTGTGTTCGATCACCGCGAGTACGTACATCCGCGCGCCGGAGAGGGTGACCGTCTCAAGGAAGTCACAGGCCAGGAGGGCGTCGGCTTGGGAACGCAGGAAGTCGGCCCACGTGCTGGAGCTCCGGTCGGGCGCCGGATCGATGCCGGCATCCTTCAGGATCTTCCAGACGGTCGACGCAGCACCTTCACTCCCAGCACGAGCAGCTCGC
>NZ_RIBZ01000126.1:0-4605 GCF_003721215.1 Streptomyces botrytidirepellens | reverse complement strand
GCTGTGGGTGACCGGGTGATGGGTCTGCTGGACGGCGGGTTCGGGCCGTCGGCGGTGGCGGATGCGCGGATGCTGGCGCGTATACCGGGCGGTTGGTCGTACGAGCAGGCGGCGTCGGTACCGATCGTGTACCTGACCGCGTACTACGCGCTGGTGGATCTGGCGGGGCTGGGGGCGGGTGAGTCGGTGTTGATTCATGCCGCTGCCGGTGGTGTGGGTATGGCGGCGGTGCAGTTGGCTCGGCATCTGGGTGCGGAGGTGTTCGCGACGGCGAGCCAGGCCAAGTGGCCGACTCTTCGCGGGCTGGATGTTGCGGCCGATCGTATTGCTTCGTCGCGTACGACGGAGTTTGAACAGGTCTTCTCCGCGGCGACGGGTGGTGTCGGGCTGGATGTGGTGTTGGACTGCCTGGCTNACGGGTGGTGTCGGGCTGGATGTGGTGTTGGACTGCCTGGCTGGGGAGTTCGTGGATGCGTCGTTGCGGTTGACGCGGCCGGGTGGCCGGTTCGTGGAGATGGGCAAGACCGATATCCGCGACGCGGACGAGGTCGCCGATGCTCATCCGGGCGTGATCTATCGGTCGTTCGATGTCATGGATGCGGGTCCTGAGCGGATCGGCGAGATGCTGACGGCGTTGTTGGGGCTGTTCGAGAGTGGTGCACTGCGGCCGGTCCCGGTCACGGCGTGGGACATCGCCCGGGCTCCGGAGGCGTTGCGATTCCTGGGGCAGGCGAGGCATGTCGGCAAGGTCGTGCTGACCTTGCCGGTGCCGTGGGGTGAGCGTGGCACGGTGTTGGTGACCGGCGGTACGGGTGGTCTCGGCGCGGTCGTGGCCCGGCACCTGACCACGGAACACGGGGTGCGGGACCTCTTCCTGCTCTCCCGGCGTGGGCCCGATGCGCCGGGGGCGGGTGAGCTCGAACGGGAGCTGACCGCTCTCGGTGCGCGGGTGACGATCCGTGCGTGTGATGTCAGCGACCGGCAGGCGCTGGCGGATGCGTTGGATGCGGTCCCCGACGATGCCCCGTTGAGGGGCGTGGTGCACACCGCGGGAGTGCTCGACGACGGGATGATCGCGGAGCTGACCCCGGAACGGCTCGCCGGAGTGCTGGCGGCAAAAGCCGATTCCGCCATGCATCTGCACGAACTCACCGCAGGCCGTGATCTGGACGCGTTCGTCCTGTTCTCCTCCTTCGCGGGTGTGGTGGGCAATGCGGGCCAGGCGGCTTACGCCGCGGGCAACGCGGTGCTCGACGCCCTCGCGGTATCCCGGCGAGCCCAGGGGCTCCCGGCCGTGTCGCTGGCGTGGGGCATGTGGGAGAACTCCGAAGGCATGGGCGGTCGACTCGACGAAGCCGACCTGAGCCGGATGCGGCGCCAGGGCTTCCCGGCTCTGAGGACCGACCACGGGCTGACCCTCCTTGACACCGCCCTGCGGATCAACGAGCCGGTGGCGGTGCCGGTCGCCCTACGGACCTCGGCACTCGCCGCGGTACGCGACAGCCTGCCCGCCGTGCTGCACGGACTCGTCCCGGCGACGCGGCAGCGCCGGACCGTCGCCGGGCAGGTTGCCGCCGCCGGCGGCGGCGAGCTGGCCCGCCGCCTGCGCGGACTGCCCGCCGCCGAGCAGGACCGGTTGCTGCTGGACCTCGTACAGACCCAGGTCGCCGGGGTGCTGGGGTACACGTCGGGCGCGGAAGTCGATGCCGGACGGGCATTCAAGGACCTCGGCTTCGACTCGCTGACCGCGGTAGAGCTGCGCAACCGCCTCACCACCGCGACCGCCGTCCAGCTGCCCGCGACCCTGATCTTCGACCACCCGAACCCCGCCGCGCTGGCCGACCACCTGCGTACGCGGGTCCTGGGCGCGGTGGTCGAGCAGACCGCTTCGCCCGTCCGGAAGACGGCGACGTTCGTGGACGACGACCCCATTGTCATCGTCGGTATGGGCTGCCGCTATCCGGGTGGCGCGACCTCGCCGCAGGCGCTGTGGGACCTGGTCGACTCGGCCGGTGACGGTTTCTCCCCGCTGCCCGCCGATCGTGGCTGGGACGTGCGGACGCTGGTCGACACGACTGGCGTCAGCGGTGGCGGATTCGTACCGGACGTGGCGCGGTTCGACGCCGAGTTGTTCGGGATCTCGCCGCGCGAGGCCCTTGCCATGGATCCGCAGCAGCGGCTGCTGCTGGAGACCTCCTGGGAGGCGCTGGAGCGGGCCGGGATCAGCCCCCTGTCGCTGCGCGGCTCGGCCACCGGCGTGTTCGCCGGGGTGTCCGCGAACGGGTACGGCGGGAACGTGCACGAGCCCGAGGAAGAGATGGAGGGCTACCTCCTGACCGGCAGTACCCCGAGCGTCGCATCGGGCCGTCTCGCCTACGCCCTCGGCCTTGAGGGGCCCGCGGTGTCGGTGGACACCGCGTGCTCGTCGGCGCTGGTGGCGCTGCACCTCGCGGGCCAGGCGCTGCGGGCGAGGGAATGCGACCTGGCCTTGGCCGGCGGCGCGACGGTGATGGCCACCCCTGGGATCTTCCTGGAGTTCTCGCGGCAGGGCGGGCTGGCCGGGGACGGCCGGTGCAAGTCCTTCGCGGAGGCCGCGGACGGTACGGGGTGGGCCGAGGGCGCCGGGGTACTGGTGCTGGAGCGGCTGTCCGACGCGCGGCGCCTGGGGCATCCGGTGCTCGCGGTGGTACGCGGGAGTGCGGTCAATCAGGACGGTGCGTCGAATGGTCTGACGGCGCCGAACGGTCCGTCGCAGCAGCGGGTGATCCGGCAGGCGCTCGCCGTCGCGCGGATGTCGCCGTCCGACGTGGACGCGGTCGAAGCCCACGGCACCGGTACCTCGCTCGGCGACCCGATCGAGGCGCAGGCGCTGCTCGCGACCTACGGGCAGGGGCGCGACGGCGCCGAGCCGCTGTGGCTGGGCTCGGTGAAGTCGAACATCGGGCACAGTCAGGCCGCGGCCGGCGCGGCCGGGCTGATCAAGATGGTGATGGCGCTGCGCGAGCAGCGGCTGCCGCGAACGCTGCACGCGGACGAACCCTCGTCGCATGTCGATTGGGGCTCCGGTGCGGTCGAGCTGCTGACCGAGGCCCGTGCGTGGCCGCGCGGTGAGCGGCCACGTCGGGCGGGTGTCTCGTCGTTCGGCATCAGTGGGACCAACGCGCACGTCATCATCGAGGAGGCTGAGGAAGCTCCCGCGATCGATCCGGCCATGGGCGGCGAGCGGCCGACCGCGGAGCCGGCCGTCGTGCCGTGGGTGCTCTCCGGCCGGACCGCGGAAGCCTTGCGCGCGCAGGCTGGGCAGCTGGCGGCCTTCCTCGACGAGCAGGACTCCGCGCCCGCCGATATCGGGTGGTCTCTGGCGGCCACGCGTGCGGTGCTCGACCACCGGGCAGTGGTGCTCGGCGCCGACTTCGCCACCCTGCACTCGGGCGTGGCCGCGCTGGCCGATGGTGATGCCTCCGTGGTGTCCGGTGTGGCGGCTGAGGGGCGTACGGCGTGGATGTTCACCGGCCAGGGCAGCCAGCGGCCCGGCATGGGCCGCGAGCTGTACGGCCAGTTCCCGGTGTTCGCGCGGGTCCTGGACGAGGCGTGTGGACATCTGGACGCCGAGTTGACGGGTGGGCCGGGGTTTGAGCATTCAGTGCGGGAGGTGTTGTTCGCGGCGGAGGGTTCTGCGGAGGCGGCCCTGCTGGAGGGGACCGGGTATGCGCAGACGGCGTTGTTCGCGGTGCAGGTGGCGCTGGTGGAGTTGCTGCGGTCGTGGGGTGTGGCGCCGGATGTGGTGCTGGGCCACTCGATCGGCGAGTTCGTCGCGGCGTATGCGGCGGGTGTGTTCGAGCTGGCGGATGCCGCGCGGTTGGTGGCGGGTCGTGCGCGGTTGATGCAGGCGCTGCCTTCGGGTGGTGCGATGGCGGCGATCGAGGGCACCGAGGCCGAGGTCACCGACATCCTCGGCGGGCTTCCTGAAGGGGAGCGGGCCACGGTCGCGGCGGTCAACGGGCCGACCGCGGTGGTGGTGTCCGGTGACGAGGACGCGGTCGAGCGGGTGATGGCGGTGGCGCGGGAGCGGGGCCGCCGGGTGTCGCGGCTGCGCGTCAGCCACGCTTTCCACTCGCCGTTGATGGAGCCGATGCTGGCGGAGTTCGCCGACATCGCCGCGAGGGTCACCTACCGGCAGCCGGTGCTCACAGCGGTCAGCACCGTCACCGGGCAACCGCTCGCAGATACTGACTGGACGACCCCCGCCTACTGGGTCCGCCAGGTGCGCGAGCCGGTCCGCTTCCATGACGCGCTCCGGACCGCCGTCGGCGAGCAGGGCGCAACCCGACTGCTCGAAATCGGTCCGGACCCCGTGCTGACCGCGCTCGCGCGGTCCGAAGGGTCCACTGCGGTTTCGGTGCTGCGCAAGGGGCGCGAAGAGGCCGACACCGTGCTGACCGCCGTGGCCGAGATGTTCGTACACGGGGGCAAGGTGGACTGGTCCGCCGTGTTCGCCGGGACCGTTGCGCGGCGAGTGGATCTGCCGACGTATGCGTTTCAGCGGCAGCGTTTTTGGATGGGGGCTGTCCGGCCGGGTACCGATGCGAGCGGCTTGGGTCTGGG
>NZ_RIBZ01000122.1:0-11655 GCF_003721215.1 Streptomyces botrytidirepellens | reverse complement strand
CGCCCCCCGCCCCGCGCTCCGGCCGCGCGGGCACGGGCCGCGCGGGCGTGCGGTGACGCGGCGGCGGTTCCGGACGTGTGCTACGCCAGTAGCCGCAGGGTGTAGCGCACCTCCGGCACCGCCGCACCGTCCACCTTGTACGTCTCCGCGCCCCCGTCCGTCACGAAGCCGGCCCGTTCGTAGAAGCGGCGGGCCCGTCCATTCCCCTCCAGCACCCACAGCCGCAGATGCGGGAAGCCGCGCTCGGCGACCCGGCGGCGGGTCTCGTCGAGGAGGGCGCGGCCGATGCCCGTGCCCAGGAGCGAGGGGTGGACGTAGAGGGCGTACAGCTCGGCGTCCCCGGGCGGCAGATCGCGGTCCCGGTACGGGCCGAAGCAGGACCAGCCGACCACCTCGCCGGTGCCGTCCTCCGCCACCAGGTTGACCACGTCGCCGAGTCCGCGGGAGAAGAACTCCCGCCGCCGCTCGGCGTCCTCTTGGACGCTCAGGCCGTCCAGATACGACTGCGGCATCAGTCCCGTGTACGCCTTTTGCCACCCCCGCACCCGCACCGCAGCCACGGCGTCGATGTCGGACTCGGTCATCTCCCTTACCAGCACCCCGTACATATACGTCCACCGTAGGGGGCGTGACCCGGACACCGGTGGAAGGGTCACAGCAGCGACAACTGGGCCGGGCCCGGGGAATCGGCGGGATCGGGGGTAGCGGCGGGGTCGGGGACGGCGCGGTGGGCTCCGGGCTCGTACGGGCCGATGCCGTACTCGGCGGCGAGGTCGTGCACCATGCCGGTGATCCGCCGCTGGTACCACTTCGGTGCGTACGAGCCGCCGTCGTACAGGGCGTCGTACCGCTTCAGCAGCCGCGGGTGGTGCCGGGTGAGCCAGGCCGTGAACCATTCGCGGGCGCCGGGGCGCAGGTGCAGCACGAGCGGGGTCACGGAGGTCGCCCCGGCTTCGGCGATGGCGCGGACGGTCGCGCGCAGCTGCTCGGGGGAGTCGCCGAGGAAGGGGATCACCGGGGCCATCAGCACCCCGCAGGGGACGCCGTGCTCGGACAGGGTCCGTACGGCATCGAGGCGCCGCTCGGGGGAGGGGGTGCCGGGTTCGACGGTGCGCCACAGCGCGCTGTCGGTGAAGCCGACGGAGACCGAGACGCCGACGTCGGTGACGCGGGCGGCGCGGCGCAGCAGCTCCAGGTCGCGCAGGATCAGGGTGCCCTTGGTGAGGATGGAGAAGGGGTTGGCGCGCTCGACGAGCGCGCCGAGGATGCCGGGCATGAGCTGATAGCGGCCCTCGGCGCGCTGGTAGCAGTCCACGTTGGTGCCCATGGCGATGTGCTCGCCGCGCCAGCGCGGCGCGGCCAGCTCGCGCCGCAGCAGCTCCGGGGCGTTGACCTTGACCACGACCTGGGTGTCGAAGTCGCGCCCGGTGTCGAGGTCGAGATAGCTGTGCGTCTTGCGCGCGAAGCAGTAGACGCACGCGTGGGTGCAGCCGCGGTACGGGTTCACGGTCCATTCGAACGGCATCCGGGAGGCCCCGGGCACCCGGTTCACGATCGAACGTGCGCGGATCTCGTGAAAGGTGATGCCGCGGAATTCGGGGGTGTCGAACGTGCGGCGGACCACTGCGTCCGTGGAGAAGAGGGCCGGGGCGGCCGCCTCGCCGTCGCCTGTCAGGTTGTCCCAGCGCATGGCCCGCACCTCCGGAGTCTCGCTCATTCCCTTAATAGAACACATGTTCCCTTCGTTTCCGTCAACCCCGAATTTGGGCGGGTGACCCGCAGGTGGTTGGCTTGCCCGCGCAGGGCAACGGCGCCGCAGCGCACCAACGCAACGCAAGCATCGGAGGACAGAGCAATGGGCCAGGTCGAGGCCACCACGGAGCGCATCGTCACGGGCAAGCCCGAGGACGTGTTCGACGCGCTCGCCGACTACCGCGAGGTCCGCCCCCGGCTGCTCACCGAGCAGTTCAGCGAGTACGAGGTCCGTGAGGGCGGCGACGGCGAGGGCACCCTCGTCCACTGGCGGCTCCAGGCGACCAGCAAGCGGGTGCGCGACTGCCTGCTCGAGGTCTCCGAGCCGAGCGACGGTCAGCTCGTGGAGAAGGACCGCAACTCCTCGATGGTCACCACCTGGACCGTCACCCCGGCCGGGGAGGGCAAGGCGCGGGTCGTCGTGACCTCGGTGTGGAACGGCGCGGGCGGCATCGGCGGCTTCTTCGAGCGCACCTTCGCGCCCAAGGGCCTCGCCCGCATCTACGACGGCGTGCTGGAGAAGCTCGCGGCCGAACTCCCGGCTCAGAGCGCCCAGTAGCCTCCCGGGCGCCGGGCCGCCCCCGTCTCGGTCTCGGTGCCGCGGTCACCGGTTCGGGTGGTTTTCTCCGCGGTGCGCTCCATGGGCGCACATGCTCTCACTTGCGGTAAAGCCGCCCGAACCCGTCTCTTTGTCGATTCGTCGCGCTTGCCCCTTGTTGTTGCGTAATGCGAGAAAAGGGCGGCGGCGCAGGCGTGACGAGGGGAGACAGACGTGGGCGGGATCACCGAGACCACCTTCGCGAAGGGCCATCGGCCGGCAGGCGCACCCGCCCGCGCCTCCGGCGACAACGGACCCGGAGCCCAACCCGGCGACGGGGACGGGGACGGCAGAGGCACCGGCACGGCGCGACCACGCGCCGGCGACGGCCCCGCCGGGGCCGGGCTCAGCCCCGCCCGGGTGCGGACGGTCTTCCTCGGGCTGATGCTCGCCCTGCTGCTGGCCGCCCTCGACCAGACGATCGTCGCGACCGCCCTCCCCGAGGTCGTCGGCGAACTGCACGGCCTGGACAAGATGTCCTGGACCGTCACCTCCTACCTCCTCGCCGTCACCATCGTGCTGCCCGTCTACGGCAAGCTCGGCGATCTCATCGGCCGCAAGAGCGTCTTCATCTTCGCGATCGTCGTCTTCGTCGTGGGCTCCGCGCTCGCCGGGTGGTCGCGCACGATGGACGAGCTGATCGTCTTCCGCGCGGTGCAGGGCGTGGGGGCGGGCGGGCTGATGATCGGCGTCCAGGCGATCATCGCCGACATCGTGCCGCCGCGGGAGCGCGGCCGCTACATGGGGCTCATCGGGGCCGCGTTCGGCCTCGCGTCGGTGGCCGGGCCGCTGATCGGCGGTTTCTTCACCGACCGTGCCTCATGGCGCTGGTGCTTCTACGTCAACGTTCCCTTCGGCCTGGTCACGCTCGCCGTGGTGGCGGCCGTCCTCAAGGTGCCCGAACCGCTGCGGCGGCCGCGCTTCGACTTCCTGGGCGCCCTGTTCCTCACCATGTTCTCCACCTGCACCATCCTGCTGACGAGTTGGGGCGGTACGGAGTACAGCTGGCACTCGCGCGTCATCCTCGGGCTCGCCCTGGGCGCGGCGGGCTCCGCGATCCTCTTCGTCGTCGTCGAGTGCGTCGTCCCCGAACCGCTCATGCCCATGCGGATGTTCCGCGACTCGGTCTTCTGCGTCTCCGGGCTCATCGGCGCGGTCATCGGCGTCGCGCTGTTCGGCGCCGCCAGCTACCTGCCGACCTTCCTCCAGATGGTCGACGGGGTCTCCGCCACCGAGTCGGGGCTGCTGATGGTGCCCATGATGGGCGGCATGGTGCTGGCCTCGATCGCCGCAGGACAGCTCATCAGCACCACCGGCCGCTACAAGGTCTTCCCCGTCGTCGGCGGCCTCATCTCGATCGGCGGCATGTGGCTGCTGTCCCGGCTGGAGGAGGACACCTCCCGCCAGGACTACAGCCTCTGGATGGGCGTCCTCGGGCTGGGCATCGGGCTCGTCCTGCCGGTGCTGATCCTCTCCGTGCAGAACTCGGTGTCCCCCGACGACCTCGGCTCGGCCACCAGCGCCAACAACTACTTCCGGCAGATCGGCGGCAGCGTCGGCGCGGCCATCTTCGGCACGCTCTTCGCCCATCGGCTCGCCGACCGGCTCGCCGAGGAGTTCCCCGGCGGCACGGGCGTCCGTACCGTCGGCGGACCGGAGCTGCCCGACCCCGACTCCATCACCCCGCAGATCGTGCACGCGATGCCGCGCGCCCTGCGCGACGGCTACATCACGGCGTACGCCGACGCCATACCGCGGATCTTCCTCTACCTCGTGCCGGTGCTCGTCCTGGGCTTCCTGCTCGCCTTCCTGCTGAAGGAGAAACCACTGGTGTCCCACACCGACTTCGCCGTCCAGCCAGACCCCGGCGTGCAGCCGGACCCCGTCGTACCGGCGGCGCGCTCGGTGCCCCGGCACGCCGCCCCGCCCCCGCCGCCGCCCGTCGCGGGCATCCCGGTCTGCGGCACCGTCCAGCACCACGACGGCACCTCGGTCCCGCGGGCCGCGCTCACCCTCATCGACATCGGCGGCCGCCAGATCGGGCGCGGCGCCACCGGCGAGGACGGGCGGTACGCGCTGAGCACCCCCGGCACCGGGTCGTACGTCCTGATCGCGGCGGCCGGAGGCCACCAGCCGCGGGCGGTCAGCGTCACGGTCGGCGACCGCCCGGTCGAGCTGGACGTGGTGCTGGGCGGCGCGGGCCGCCTCGCCGGTTCCGTGCTCACGGCGGACGGCACGCCCGTACGGGACGCGACGGTCACCCTCACCGACGTACGCGGCGAGGTGGTCGCCTCCACGCGCAGCGGGCGTGAAGGCGGCTATGTGATGACCGAACTGGTCGCCGGGGAGTACACCCTGGCCTCCAGCGCGCCCGCCTTCCGCCCCGCCGCGCTGCCCGTCACCGTGCAGGCCGCGCGCGAGACCCGCCAGGACATCGAACTGGCCGGGGGCGCGGTGCTGCGCGGGGTCGTACGCGCCGGTGGCGGCCGCCTCGTCGAGGACGCCCGGGTCACGCTGCTGGACGCGGCGGGGAACGTGGTCGACACCGCGACCACCGCCGCCGACGGGGCCTTCCGCTTCATCGACCTGTCGGCGGGGGAGTACACGGTGATCGCGGCGGGCTACCCCCCGGTGGCGACCGTGCTCCAAGTGGCGGGCGGCGGCCGTACGGAACGCGATCTGCACCTGGGCCACGAGGACTGACCACTGGCCGCCCCGCCCCGGCCCCCGCCTTCCGCCGGGGGCCGGGGCGCGGGCTTCGCACACATGCCCGCAACCTCGTACAAGATGACACCTATTCGGGTATTGGCCCACGCCGTGACCGGCTCCCGCCGTACCGTTGAAGACGGTGGTGCGGGTCGTGCGTGCGAAGGAGTCTTCCGCCTATGGAGCATGGCACGGAGGTGTCCGGCCGGATCCCGCTCGCGGTGGTCGTCGTCGACGCCGACGGGCTGGTCACGCACTGGAGTTCCGGCGCCCGCAAGCTCTTCGGACGCACCCGCGAGCAGGCCGTCGGCGCCCCCGCCGTCGATCTGATGCCGGTCTCGGGCGCACTGCGCGGCGAGGACCTGCCGCACGAGGCGGCCGCACCGGACGACGCCCTCGGCGGCCCGCGCTCCTACCCCACCGCGGGCCGCGCCCGGATGACCCCCGCCGACGCCGCCGCCCAGATCGACGTCCTGTGGTGGGCGTACCCCCTCGTGGGACCGGGCCCCGAGCGGCTGCTGGTGCTGGCCGCCGACGCCGCGGGGCTCACCGGGGGCGCCCCGGACGAGCGCTTCGCGCCGGGTTTCGCGCTGCACACCGAGTTCCCCGGCGCCGAGCTGCTGGCCGGACGACTGCCCGACATCCTGCCGAACATGGGCCCGGCCACCGGCGGCCGGATCGTCGCCCAGGTCCTCGAACTCGGCTACCCCGTCCTGGAGATCAGCCACCACGAACGGGTCCCGGTGACCCCCGACTGGGGCATGCCCCGCTACCGCGAGCGCCAGGCCCGCCGCGCGGCACGGCTCCGCGCGGCCGCCGAGGGTGGTCCCGCCACCCCGGCCGATCCGCCGTCCGGCCCCCAGGACCTCGAAGAACCCGAAGAACTCGAAGACCCCGAAGAACTCGAAGACCTCGAACACGCCGCCGTCCGCGAGCGCCTGGAGTTCCTGAACGAGGTCAGCGGCCGCATCGGCAGCTCCCTCGACCTGGCCCGCACCATCCGCGAGGTGACCAGCGCCGCCGTCCCGCGCTTCGCGGACTTCGCCGGTACGCACCTGCGCGCCCAGGTCCTCGCGGGCGAGGGCTTCCCCGACGGCCCGCCCGACGTCACCACCGTCTGGCACCGCGTCTGGGTCGAGCACAACGACGAACCGGGGCGCTGGGACGACACGGTGCCGGTCGGGGAGAGCATCGCGTTCCCCGAGCACACCCCGTTCTTCCAGTGCATGGTCACCGGTGAGCCCGTGCTCATCCCGTACATCGGCGACGAGTTGGGCGACCGGATCGCCGGGCAGTTCGAGAAGCGGGACCTGCGGCCGCTGATCAACGGCCGGTCGATCCTCATCGTGCCGCTCAAGGCGCGCACCGTCGTGCTCGGCTTCATGGTGCTGCTGCGCCGCGCGGGCCGCGAGGCGTTCGACGACATGGACCGCACGACCGGCGCCGAACTCGCCGCCCGCGCCGGGCTCGTGCTCGACAACGCCCGCATGTACACGTACCAGGAGAACGTGGCGGAGACCCTCCAGGACAGCATGCTGCCCCAGGTGGCGCCGCGCATGGCGGGCTGTGACACCGCCACCCGCTATCTGCCCGGCACCCGGCTCGGCCGGGTCGGCGGCGACTGGTTCGACGCCATCAAGCTGTCCGGTTCGCGCACCGCGCTCGTCGTCGGCGACGTCATGGGGCACGGGCTGAACTCGGCCGCGATGATGGGCCAGTTGCGCACCGCCGTCCAGACCATGGCCGCCCTCGACCTGCCTCCCGCGCAGCTGCTGCGCAACCTGGACGACCTGGCGCAGCGGCTCGGCGAGCACTATCTGGCCACCTGCCTGTACGCGGTCTACGACCCGATCCGCTCCGAACTGCTCCTGGCCAACGCGGGGCACATCCCGCCCGTGCTGGTCCGCGCCCAGGACGGCCGCAGCGCGCTGCTGGACCTGCCGACCGGCGCGCCGATCGGCGTGGGCGGCGTGCCGTTCGAGACGGCCACGGTGCGGGTCGCGCCCGGCGACCGCCTCATCCTGTGTACGGACGGCCTGGTCGAGGTGCGCGGCCAGGACATCGGCGCCGGGCTCGCGGCGCTGTGCGAGTCCGCAGCCCACCCGGCGGCGTCGATGGACGACGCGTGCGACACCGTCATCCGCGCGCTCGCTGCCTCGTCCCGGGAGAAAGACGGGCGCGGCGGCCGCAAGGACGACGTGGCGCTGCTGATGGCCCGGCTGAACGGCATCCCCTCCGACGACGTCGCCCAGTGGCGGCTGGCCCTCGACCCGGGCGAGGTGCGCCGGGCCCGCCGCCTGGTCCGCGAGCGGCTGCTGCGCTGGGACCTCCCGCACGCCGTGGAGACCGCCGAACTGCTCGTCAGCGAGGCCGTGACCAACGCGGTGCGGCACGCCCACACCCACCATGTGGTGCTGCGCCTGGTCCGCACCGAGGCGCTGCTGTGCGAGGTCTCCGACGACGACCACGACCTGCCCGCGCTGCTGACCGCCGGACCGGACGACGAGTGCGGGCGCGGGCTGCGCGTGATCAGCGAGCTGGCCAGGGAGTGGGGGACGAGCCGGACGCGGCAGGGCAAGACCGTCTGGTTCGAGCAGGCGCTGACGGGGCCCGCCCGTCACTCCTGACGCACGGCCTGACGCACGGCCTGACGGGCAGCCTGGATGCAGAGCCTGACGCACAGTGGGAACGGACGCGGGGAGCGGCGATGAGCGTGTCGGAGCGTTACCGGGAAGCGTGGGAGAGCTACTGGCGGGCCACCTCGGACGCCCCGGGGGAGGCCATCTGGGATGCCTCCCCGTCGCTGAGCGCCGCCCGGGACATCGACCGCTTGGCCCCGCACGCCGACCTCTCCCTCCCCATCCTCGACCTGGGCTGCGGAAACGGCACCCAGACCCGCTATCTGGCGACCCGTTGCGGCCGCGCCCTGGGCGTCGACCTGTCCCAGGCGGCGGTCGAGCACGCGCGGCGCGCCGATACGGAGCGGACCGCCGAGTTCCGGCAGCTGAACCTCACCGACCCGGCGGCCGTGCGGGAGCTGCACGAACGCCTCGGCGACGCCAACGTCTACATGCGCGCCGTCATCCACCAGAGCGACGCCCCCGACCGCCGTCCGGTCGCCGAGGCGGTGGCCACCCTGGTCGGCAGCCGCGGCCGGGGCTTCGTCGCGGAGCTGACCGAGGAGTCCAAGACGACGCTGGCGCGCCTGGCTCAGAGCCCCGGCGGCCCGCCGCTCAAGCTCCGCCGCGTGTTCGACCACGGCCTGAAGCCCGCCGACGCGGCGGACTGCGAAGTGCCGGAGCTGCTGGTGGCTGCGGGACTGCGGGTCCTGGCCGAGGGCCCCACGGCCCTGGCCCAGACGGAGCAATGGGCCGACGGTTCGCGGGTGGAGCTCCCGGCCCGGTGGTTCGTGGTGGGACGGGCGCCGGAGGGCGAGGGACGGTTATCCACAGGGGTGGTTCGGCCCCCGCGCAGCGCGTAACGTAACGAACCATGAAGATCCTGATCAGCGCCGACATGGAGGGCGCCACCGGGGTGACCTGGCCGGGCGACGTCCTGCCCGGCACCCCGCAGTGGGAGCGCTTCCGGCACCCGTTCACCTCGGATGTGAACGCGGCGGTGCAGGGGTTCTTCGACGGCGGCGCGGACGAGGTGCTCATCAACGAGGCCCACTGGTCCATGCGCAACCTGCTGCTGGAGAAGCTGGACCAGCGGGCGCAGATGATCACGGGGAAGCACAAGACGCTGAGCATGGTCGAGGGGGTGCAGCACGGCGATGTGGACGGGGTGGCGTTCATCGGTTATCACACCGGAGCGGGCACCGAGGGCGTGCTCGCGCACACGTACCTCCCCAACTCCGTGACCGGCGTCTGGGCGAACGGCGCCCGGGCGAGCGAGGGCCTGCTGAACTCGCTGGTGGTCGCCGAGTACGGGGTGCCGGTGGTGCTCGTCACCGGGGACGACAAGACCTGCGAGGACGCCAAGGGCTATGCGCCGGACGCCCGGTGTGTCGCCGTCAAGGACTACGTCTCGCGGTACGCGGCGGTGTGCCGCACCCCCGCCCGTACCGCCGCGGACATCCGGGAGGCGGCGCGGGAGGCCGCCGTGCTGGCGGTGCGCCACGAACCCCCGCGCCGCGGGCCGTTCACGATCGAGCTGGAATTCGACGCCGAGCATCTGGTGGGGGCGGCGAGCGTCGTACCGGGCGTGGAGCGCAGCGGCGAGCGGCGCGTCGCCTTCACCTCACCGACCATGTACGAGGGGATCCGCTGCTTCAAGGCGGTCACGACCGTCGTATCGGCCGCGGTGGAGGAGCAATATGGGTGACACGGTCCGTCCGGAGGCGATCGACGCGCAGGCGCTGGAGGAGGTGGTGCGGTTCACCTCCGAGCTGATCGGGATCGACACCACCAACCGCGGCGGAGGGGAGTGCTCGGAGCGCCCGGCCGCCGAGTACGTGGCGGAGATGCTCAGCGACGTGGACATCGACCCCACGCTGCTGGAGCGGTCGCCGGGGCGCACCAATGTGGTCGCCCGGATCGAGGGCACCGACCAGGCGGCGCCCGCGCTGCTCGTCCACGGCCATCTGGACGTGGTGCCCGCCGAGCCCGCCGACTGGACCGTGCACCCCTTCTCCGGGGAGGTGCGCGACGGGGTGGTGTGGGGCCGGGGCGCCATCGACATGAAGAACATGGACGCGATGGTCCTCGCGGTCGTCCGGGCCTGGGCGCGGGCCGGGGTGCGGCCCCGCCGGGACATCGTGCTGGCGTTCACCGCCGACGAGGAGGACAGCGCCGCCTGGGGCTCCGGCTACCTCGCCGACCGGCACCCGGAGCTGTTCGAGGGCTGCACCGAGGGCATCAGCGAGTCCGGCGCCTTCACCTTCCACGCCGGGCCCGGGCTGCGGCTCTACCCCATCGCGGCGGGGGAGCGCGGCACGGCCTGGCTGAAGCTCACCGCGCGCGGCCGGGCCGGACACGGCTCGAAGGTCAACCGGGCCAACGCGGTCAGCAGGCTGGCCGCCGCCGTCGCCCGCATCGGCGACCACCGCTGGCCGGTCCGGCTGACGCCCACCGTCAAGGCGGCGCTCACCGAGATCGCCGCGCTCCAGGACATCCCGGCCGATGTGGACGCGCCCGACTTCGACGTCGACGAACTGCTCGCCAAGCTGGGCCCGGCCGCCGCCCTGATCGAGCCGACCGTGCGCAACAGCGCCAACCCGACGGTCCTGGAGGCCGGTTACAAGGTCAATGTGATCCCGGGCAGCGCGAGTGCCTATATCGACGGGCGGATGCTGCCCGGCGGCGAGGACGAGTTCCGGGAGACCCTCGACCGGCTCACCGGCCCCGACGTCGACTGGGAGTTCCACCACCGCGAGGTCCCGCTCCAGGCCCCGGTCGGGCCCGAGGCGCCCACGTACGAGGCGATGCGCGCCGCCATCCAGCGCTTCGACCCCGGCGGCCACGCCGTGCCGTACTGCATGTCGGGCGGCACCGACGCCAAGCAGTTCTCCCGGCTCGGCATCCGCGGGTACGGCTTCTCGCCGCTGCGGCTGCCCGAGGGCTTCGACTACCAGGCGCTCTACCACGGCGTGGACGAGCGGGTGCCGGTCGACGCCCTCCACTTCGGCGTCCGGGTGCTCGACCACTTCCTCCAGAGGGCGTGAGCCGGTGGTGCAGCAGGTGACGGCCACCGCCCCGTACGGGACCTGGCCCTCCCCGGTCGACGCCGCCCTCGCCGCCTCGCACGACGGCCACCCCGAGTACGTGGGCACGGTCGGCCCCGAGGTGTGGTGGACCGCGCCCCGCCCCGCCGAGGGCGGCCGCCGCGCGCTGATCCGGCGGCGGGCCGACGGCACCGAGGAGCCCGTACTGCCCCCGCCGTGGAACGTGCGCAGCAAGGTCATGGGCTACGGCGGCACCCCCTGGGCCGCGGCGCCGCGCGCGACCGGCGGCCCGCTGGTGGTGTTCGTCCACTTCGCCGACCAGCGGCTGTACGCGTACGAGCCGGACGCCCCGGCGGGCGCCCCGCCGCGCCCCCTGACTCCGGTGTCCTCCGTGGGCGAGGGTCTGCGCTGGGCGGACCTGCGGCTGCATGCGGACCGCGGCGAAGTGTGGTGCGTGCTGGAGGAGTTCACGGGGGAGCGGCCCACCGACGTACGGCGCGTGATCGCCGCCGTACCGCTGGACGGCTCGGCCGCCGAGGACCGCACGGCGGTGCGCGAACTGACCGACGCCCGCCACGACTTCGTCACCGCGCCCCGGCTCTCGCCCGACGGCCGCCGGGTCGCGTGGATCGCCTGGAACCACCCTGAGATGCCGTGGGACGGCACGGTGGTGATGGTCGCCGAGGTGACGGACGACGGTCCGTTCACGGATGCCTGCGCGGCGCTGGGCGGACCGGGGGAGTCCCTCGCCCAGGTCGACTGGGCCCCTGACGGCTCCCTCCTCGCCGCCACCGACCGCACCGGCTGGTGGAACCTGCACCGCCTGCCGCCGCCGCGCGTCCCCGCGGCGGCGGGGCCGAACGCGGAAGCGCCCGCGATGGCGAGTTCGGCCCCGGCCGCCGGATCCGGCCCGCTCGCGGGACCGGGCCGGTCC
>NZ_RIBZ01000016.1:0-12438 GCF_003721215.1 Streptomyces botrytidirepellens | reverse complement strand
ACCGTACAGATCGCCGCGTCGTTCGAGGCGCAGGGTCGTAAGACCAAGCGGCTCACGGTCAGCCATGCCTTCCACTCGCCGCGCATGGACGGGATGCTGGAATCGTTCCGTGAGGTGGCGCAGGGGCTTTCGTACGAGGCTCCGCGCATCCCGATCGTCTCCAACCTCACGGGGGATGTCGTCTCCGGTGAGGAGATCGCGACCGCCGACTTCTGGGTGCGCCACGTCCGCGAGGCCGTCCGCTTCCTCGACGGCGTCCGCACCCTCGAAGCCCAGGGCGTCACGACGTACCTCGAACTGGGCCCCGACGGTGTGCTGTCCGGCATGGGGCAGGACTGCCTCGCCGAGGGTGGCGACGCCGCCTTCCTCTCCGCCCTCCGCAAGGACCGCCCCGAGGCCGAGACGCTGACCGGCGCCCTCGCCGGGGTGCGGGTGCGCCAGAGCGCGCCCGACTGGGCGGCGTTCTACGCCGGGACCGGCGCGCGGCGCGTGGAGCTCCCGACGTACGCCTTCCAGCGCCGCCGCTACTGGCTGGACGTGGCGACAACGTCTGCCGCCACGGCCCAGGACGCGGTGGACGCCCGCTTCTGGGAGGCCGTGGAGCGGGAAGACCTCGATGCGCTCGCCACCACGCTCGCCCTGGGCGACGAGGACAACGGGGCGCTGGAGACCCTGCTGCCCGCGCTGTCGTCGTGGCGGCGGCAGCAGGCGGAGCGTTCGACGGTCGACGGCTGGCGCTACCGGGTGTCGTGGAAGCCGGTGTCCGACCGTTCCACCGCCGCGCCGCTGAGCGGCCGTTGGCTGGTGGTCGTACCGGCCGAGGCAACCGGGACCGCGTGGGCCGACGGTGTCGTACGGATGCTGGACGACCGCGGCGTCGGCGTGACGCGGGTCGAGCTGACCGCCGACGCCGACCGCACGGCGGTGGCCGCACACCTGACCGCGGCCGTCGGCGACGACACCGTGACCGGTGTGGTGTCCCTGCTGGCCCTCGCGGAGTCGGAGGGCGACGCGCTGCTGCGTACCGCCGCGCTGACGCAGGCCCTGGGTGACGCGGGCATCGGCGCGCCGCTGTGGGTGGCCACGCGGGGCGCGGTCGCGGTGGGCCGTTCGGACGGGGCGGTCAGCCCGGATCAGGCGCAGCTGTGGGGGCTGGGCCTGGTCGCGGCGCTGGAGCTGCCCGAGCGCTGGGGCGGTCTGGTCGACCTTCCCGCCGCGGCCGACGGGCGCGCGGTGGCACGGCTGGCGGAGGTGCTGGCCTCCCGAGCCGAGACCGGGGCCGGTGGCGAGGATCAGGTCGCGGTGCGTGCGTCGGGCGTGTTCGGGCGCCGCCTCGTACGGGCCTCGGCTCCCACGTCATCCGATGGCTCTTGGAAGCCGGGCACCGGATCCGTACTGGTCACGGGCGGTACGGGCGCCCTGGGCGCACGCGTGGCCCGCTGGCTGGTGGCGAACGGCGCCGAGCACGTGGTGCTCGCCAGCCGCCGCGGCCTGGACGCCCCCGGTGCCGCCGAGCTGCGCGACGAACTCGCCGCCTCCGGCGCCCGGGTGACCGTGGCCGCCTGCGACGCGGCCGACCGGGACGCGCTGGCGCGGCTGCTGGCCGGGCTGCCGGAGGAGCTGCCGCTGACCGGTGTGTTCCACACGGCGGGGGTGCTGGACGACGGCGTGCTCGACGCGCTCACGCCCGAGCGGTTCACGACCGTGCTGCGCGCCAAGGCGGCCGCAGCGGCGCATCTGGACGAGCTGACGCGCGAGCTGGACCTGTCCGCGTTCGTCCTGTTCTCCTCGATCAGCGGCACGTTCGGCGCCGCGGGCCAGGGCAACTACGCCGCCGCCAACGCCTACCTGGACGCGCTCGCCGAGCGGCGCCGCGCCGAGGGCCTGCCCGCCACCTCCATCGCCTGGGGCCCGTGGGCCGAGGGCGGCATGGCGGCGGACGACGCGCTGGAGCAGCGGCTGCGCCGTGGCGGTCTGCCGCCGATGGACGCCGAGCGGGCGATGGCCGCCCTTCAGCGGGCGCTGGACCTGGGCGACGCGGCGGTGGCCGTCGCGGACATCGACTGGGCCCGGTTCGCGCCGGACTTCACCGCCGTACGGCCGAGCCGCCTCATCGCGGACTTCGCGGACGTGGCGGAGCCGCAGCAGGACACCGGCGGCGCGTCTCCCGATGGTGGGCTCGCCGCGCGGCTGGCCGGGCTGGGCGAGGCCGAGCGGGACCGGCTGCTGCTGGACCTGGTCCGTACGCACGTGGCCGCGGTCCTCGGCCACGACGGCACCGAGTCGGTCGGCGCCGAACGGGCCTTCGGAGAGCTGGGCTTCGACTCGCTCACCGCCGTCGAGCTGCGCAACCGGCTCGGTGCCGCGAGCGGCGTCAAGCTGCCCGCGACACTGGTCTTCGACTACCCGACGGCCACCGCGCTGGCGGGCTACCTGCGGGCCGAGCTCGTGGACTCCGAGCCCGCCACCACCCCATCGACACCGGCCGCCGTGGCAGTGGCCACCGACGACGACCCGATCGCGATCGTCGCGATGAGCTGCCGCTTCCCCGGTGGCGTCACCACCCCCGAGGAGCTGTGGCAGCTGCTGACGGCGGGCGGGGACGCGATCGCCGGGTTCCCGGCCGACCGCGGCTGGGACCTGGACGCGCTGTACGACCCGGACCCCGACAAGCGCGGCACCTTCTACGCCCGCGAGGGCGGCTTCCTGTACGACGCGGGCCGGTTCGACGCCGCGTTCTTCGGGATCTCGCCGCGCGAGGCGCTCGCCATGGACCCGCAGCAGCGGCTGCTGCTGGAAACCTCCTGGGAGGCGTTCGAGCGGGCGGGCATCGACCCGGCCACGCTGCGCGGCACCTCGGCCGGTGTCTTCGTCGGATCCAACGGGCAGGACTACGACGCATCCCTGCACACGGTCCCGGAGGGCGTCGAGGGCTACCTCGGCACGGGCAACGCGGCGAGCGTGGTGTCCGGCCGACTCGCGTACACCTTCGGTCTGGAGGGCCCGGCGGTCACCGTCGACACGGCCTGCTCCTCCTCGCTGGTGGCGCTGCACTGGGCGATCCAGGCGCTGCGGCAGGGCGAGTGCTCGCTCGCGCTCGCGGGCGGTGTGACGGTCATGTCGAGCCCCGGCGCGTACATCGAGTTCAGCCGTCAGCGCGGCCTCGCCGCCGATGGCCGCTGCAAGGCGTTCGCGGCCGGTGCGGACGGCACCGGCTGGGGCGAGGGAGTCGGCATGCTGCTGGTCGAGCGGCTGTCGGACGCGCGGCGCAACGGCCACCCGGTGCTGGCCGTCGTGCGCGGCTCGGCCATCAACCAGGACGGCGCGAGCAACGGTCTGACGGCGCCCAACGGCCCCGCCCAGCAGCGCGTCATCCGGCAGGCGCTGGCCGGTGCCGGGCTGTCCGCCGCCGAGGTGGACGCGGTCGAGGCGCACGGCACCGGAACCCGGCTCGGCGACCCGATCGAGGCGCAGGCGCTGCTCGCCACCTACGGTCAGGAGCGCGACCCGGAGCGGCCGCTGTGGCTGGGCGCCATCAAGTCCAACATCGGCCACACCCAGGCGGCGGCCGGTGTCGCGGGCATCATCAAGATGGTGCTCGCCATGCGCCACGGGGTGCTGCCGCGGACCCTCCACGTGGACGAGCCGTCGCCGCACGTCGACTGGTCGGCGGGCGCGGTGTCGCTGCTCACCCAAGAGCAGGCATGGCCGGAGACCGGCCGCCCGCGCCGCGCGGGCGTGTCCTCGTTCGGCTTCAGCGGCACCAACGCCCACACGGTGCTGGAGCAGGCCCCGGAACCAGCCGTGGTCGATGGCACCGAGCCCTCCGTCGTACGGCCCGACGTGCTCGCCTGGCCGCTGTCGGCCAAGAGCGGGGACGCGCTGCGCGAGCAGGCCGAACGGCTGCGCGCCCACGTCGCCGCCGACCCGGCGCTCGACGCCGTGGACGTGGCGTACTCCCTGGCCACCACCAGGTCCGCACTCGACCACCGCGCGGTGGTCCTCGGCCCCGACCGGGACCGGCTGCTCGCGGGCCTGGCGGCCCTCGCGCGCGGCGAGTCGGCCGCGCAGCTGGTCCAGGGCTCGCCCGCCGAAGGCCGTACGGCCGTGCTCTTCACCGGCCAGGGCAGCCAGCGGCTCGGCATGGGCCGCGAGCTGTACGAGGCCAGCCCGGTGTTCGCCGAGGCGCTCGACGCGGTCTGCGCCGAGCTGGACCGGCACCTCGAACGGCCGCTGTACGACGTGCTGTTCGGCGCCGACAAGGAGCTGCTGGACCGGACGGCCTTCACCCAGCCCGCGCTGTTCGCGGTCGAGGTGGCGCTGTTCCGGCTGGCCGAGGCCGCCGGGCTGCGGCCCGACGTCCTCGCCGGGCACTCCATCGGCGAACTGGCCGCCGCCCATGTGGCCGACGTGCTCTCGCCGGCCGACGCCGCCACGCTGGTGGCCGCGCGGNTGTGGCCGACGTGCTCTCGCCGGCCGACGCCGCCACGCTGGTGGCCGCGCGGGGCCGTCTGATGCAGGAGCTTCCGGCCGGTGGCGCGATGGTCGCGGTGCAGGCGTCGGAGGACGAGGTGGCGCCGCTGCTCACCGACGGCGTGAGCATCGCCGCGGTGAACGGGCCCACGTCGGTCGTCATCGCGGGCGACGAGGACGCGGCCCTGGAGATCGCGACGTCGTTCGAGGCGCAGGGCCGCAAGACCAAGCGGCTCACCGTCAGCCACGCCTTCCACTCCCCGCACATGGACGGCATGCTCGCCGGATTCCGCAAGGTCGCCGAGGGCCTCACGTACGGCGCTCCGCGCATCCCGATCCTCTCGACCGTCACCGGGCAGCCGGTGACCGACGAGCTGGGCATGGGCTCCGACTACTGGGTGCGCCACGTACGCCAGTCCGTGCGCTTCCTCGACGGCATCCGCGCCCTGGAGGCCCAGGGCGTCACCACGTACGTCGAACTCGGCCCGGACGGTGTGCTGACCGCCATGGCGCAGGACTGCGTCACCGACGAAGGACCGGACGACGTGGCCTTCGTACCGGTGCTGCGCGGCGGGCGCCCCGAGCCGGAAACCCTGGCCGGCGCCCTCGCCACCCTGCACGTCCGGGGCGTGGCGCTGGACTGGGAGGCGCTGTTCGCCGGGACCGGCGCACACCGCGTCGACCTGCCGACGTACGCGTTCCAGCGGCGCCACTACTGGCTCGACGGCACCCCGGAGCACACCACGCCCGAGACGACCACTGATGTGGCCGGTGCCCGCTTCTGGGCGGCCGTCGAGAGCGACGACCTCGGCGCGCTGGCGGACACGGCGGGCATCGACGTGGACCAGCCGCTCAGCGCGCTGCTCCCGGCCCTGTCCGCGTGGCGGCGGCGCGAGCGCGAGCAGTCCGTCATCGAGGGCTGGCGCTACCGCGTCAGCTGGAAGCCGCTGGAGGAGCCGCGCCTCGCCGCGGCCCCGGGGGTGTGGCTGGTCGCCGAACCGGACGGCCACGCCGACACCGTACGGACCCTCGTACGGAACCTGGTCGACGCGCTGGCCGAACGCGGCGCCGACATCCGGCGCGTCACCGTGGACCAGGGTGGGGAGAACGGCCGGGACCTCGACCGGGGCGCCCTCGCCGACCGCATCCGCCGGGCCGCGGCCGGTGACCCCGTCCACGGGGTGCTGTCCCTGCTCGCCCTGGACGAACACCCGCACCCCGCACACCGCGCCGCGCCCACCGGGCTGCTGCGCACCGGCGTGCTGGTGCAGGCGCTCGGGGACGCGGGCGTGGACGCCCCGCTGTGGTGCGCCACGACCGGCGCGGTCTCCACCGCCGCCTCCGAGCCCCCGCGCAGCGCCGCACAGGCGCAGGTGTGGGGCCTGGGCCGGGTGGTCGCCCTGGAGCACCCCGAGCGCTGGGGCGGCCTGGTCGACCTGCCCGCGACCCTCGACGAACGCACCGCCGACCGGCTGGCGGGCGTGCTCGGCGGACACGGGGACACGCACGAGGACCAGTTCGCGATCCGTACGGCCGGAGTGCTGGCCCGCCGCCTCGCCCACGCCGAGCGCGCCACGGCCGCGGGCGAGCCGTGGCGGCCCCGCGGAACGGTCCTGGTCACCGGCGGCACCGGGGCGCTGGGCGCCCATGTGGCCCGCTGGCTGGCGGCGGGCGGCGCCGAGCATCTGGTGCTCACCAGCCGCCGCGGCCCCGACGCCCCCGGCGCCGACCGGCTCACCGGCGAACTGACCGCGCTGGGTGCCCGGGTGACCGTCGCCGCCTGCGACGTCACCGACCGGGACGCGGTGGCCGGGCTGCTGGCCCGGATCCGGGACGACCACCCGGACCACCCCCTCACCGCCGTCGTGCACACGGCGGGCGCCGGGCAGTTCGCGCCGCTCGCGGACGCCACACCGGCCGATGTCGCCGACGTGGTCGCCGCGAAGGTGGCGGGCGCCACCCACCTGGACGCTCTGCTCGGCGACACCGACCTGGACGCCTTCGTGCTCTTCTCCTCCATCGCCGGGGTGTGGGGCAGCGGTGGCCAGGGCGCGTACGCCGCCGCCAACGCCCACCTGGACGCGCTCGCCGAACAGCGCCGCGCCCGTGGCGCCGCCGCCACCTCCGTGGCCTGGGGCCCGTGGGCGGACGGCGGGCTCGTCGCCGACGACGAGGCGGCCGAGCAGCTGCGCCGCCGCGGACTGCCGGTCATGGCCCCGCATTCAGCCATCGCCGCCCTCCAGCAGGCGCTCGACGGCAGCGAGACCACGATCACCGTCGCCGACGTCGACTGGGACCGCTTCGCGCCCGCCTTCACCGCGGCCCGCCCCCGTCCGCTCATCGCCGACCTGCCCGAGGTCCGGAACGCCCTCGCGGCGGCCGATGTCGCGGCCGACGACGCGGGCGACGGCGACCCGGCGGAGGCGCTGCGGGAGCGGCTTGCGGGGCTCACCGGGCCCGAGGCCGACCGCGTGCTGCTCGACCTCGTACGCGCCGAAGTCGCCGCCGTCCTCGGACACGACGACACCACGGCCATCGAGGCGGGCCGGGCCTTCAAGGAGCTGGGCTTCGACTCCCTCACCGCCGTCGAACTCCGCAACCGGCTGAACGCCGCGACCGGGCTCCAGCTCACCGCCACCCTGGTCTTCGACCACCCCACGCCCGGCGTGCTCGCGGGCGAACTGCGCGCGGAAATCCTGGGCGAGGACACCACCCCGGAACTCCCGGCCCTCGCGGAAATCGACAAGCTCGAATTCGCCCTCTCCCACGTTCCCGACGACAAGGCGGAACGCGAGCGGGTCACGGCGCGCCTCGAAGCGCTGCTGCGGACATGGCACGAGACGGAGAACGAGACGGGCGCGGACGGTGCCGACGACGATGACCTCGATATCGAATCCGCCTCGGCCGAAGACATCTTCGACCTCATCAACAATGAATTCGGAAGGTCCTGACGTGATGACCGCTCACATTTCCACTGACCTCAGGAGGTGACGTTTTCGTGGCTAGCGCGAACGAAGAGAAGCTTCTCGACAATCTGAAGTGGATGACCACTGAGCTGCGCCGGGCCCGTCGCCGCCTGACCGAGGTGGAGGCGGACGCGCAGGAACCCCTCGCGATCGTCGCGATGAGCTGCCGCTTCCCCGGCGGCATCGGCTCCCCCGAGGACCTGTGGCGGCTCGTCGACGAGGGCGGCGACGCCATTTCCGGATTCCCCGCCGACCGCGGCTGGGACATCGAAGGGCTCGCCGATCCGGACCCCGACCGCAAGGGCACCTTCTACAACAGCGGCGGCGGATTCCTCGACGGCGTCGCCGACTTCGACCCCGGATTCTTCGGCATTTCGCCGCGCGAGGCCCTTGCCATGGACCCGCAGCAGCGGCTGCTGCTGGAAACCTCCTGGGAAGCCTTCGAACGCGCCGGAATCGACCCGACGTCCGTCCACGGCAGCCGCACCGGCGTATACGTGGGCGCCGCGGCCATGGGCTACGGCTCCGACACGTCGGAGGAACTTGAGGGGCTGATGCTCACCGGCGGCGCCACCAGCGTGCTCTCCGGCCGCATCGCCTACACCTTCGGTCTCGAAGGCCCGGCCGCCACCATCGACACGGCCTGCTCGTCGTCCCTCGTCGCCCTGCACTGGGCGGCCCAGGCGCTGCGTCAGCGCGAATGCTCGCTCGCCCTGGTCGGCGGCGTCACCGTGATGCCCAACCCCGATGTGTTCGTGGAGTTCAGCCGTCAGCGCGGCCTCGCCCCCGACGGCCGCTGCAAGTCCTTCGCGGCGTCGGCCGACGGCACCGGCTGGTCCGAAGGCGTCGGCGTCCTGCTGGTC
The DNA here is from genome assembly GCF_003721215.1 of Streptomyces botrytidirepellens. NCBI lineage: Bacteria > Bacillati > Actinomycetota > Actinomycetes > Kitasatosporales > Streptomycetaceae > Streptomyces > Streptomyces botrytidirepellens. The sequence continues at coordinate 4,136 of NZ_RIBZ01000016.1, read as the reverse complement.
GAGCGGCTGTCGGACGCCCGCAAGAACGGCCACCAGGTGCTGGCCGTCGTACGCGGCTCGGCGGTCAACCAGGACGGTGCGTCGAACGGTCTGACGGCACCCAACGGCCCGTCGCAGCGCCGTGTCATCCGCCAGGCCCTGGAGAACGCCCGGCTGTCCGCCGCCGAGATCGACGTGGTCGAAGCCCACGGCACCGGTACGACCCTGGGCGACCCGATCGAGGCGCAGGCGCTGCTCGCCACCTACGGCCAGGAACGGCCCGAGGGCCGGCCCATGTGGCTGGGCTCGCTCAAGTCCAACCTGGGCCACACCCAGGCGGCGGCCGGTGTCGCGGGCGTCATCAAGATGGTCATGGCGATACGCCACGGCGTCATGCCCCGGACCCTCCACATCGACCAGCCGTCCCCGACCGTCGACTGGTCGGCGGGCGCGGTGGAGCTGCTGACCGAGGCCCGCCCCTGGGACGACACCGGACGGCCGCGCCGGGCCGGTGTTTCGGCCTTCGGCGTGAGCGGCACCAACGCCCACACCATCCTGGAGCAGGCCCCGGAGCCGGAGGCCGAGGAGCCGCAGACCACGGGTGATGGCGCTCCGGCCGCCGTCCTGCCCTGGATCCTCTCCGCCAAGACCGCGACGGCGCTCCGCGACAACGCCCGCCGTCTCGCCGCCCACCTGGACCACGCCCCCGCCCTCGGCACCGCCGACGTCGGCCACTCCCTGGCCACCGGCAGGGCCGCCCTGGACCACCGCGCGGCCATCGTGGGCACCGACCGCGACGCGCTGCGGCAGGGCCTGGACGCCCTGGCGCGCGGCGAGTCCGCACCGGGGCTCGTGGCGGGCCCGGTGGACGGCGGTCAGGTGGCGTTCCTGTTCACGGGGCAGGGCAGCCAGCGACTGGGGATGGGCCTTGAGCTGTATGGCGCCTATCCGGTGTTCGCGGAGGCGCTGGATGCGGTGTGCGCGGAGCTGGACCGGCATCTTGAGCGGCCGCTGCGGGATGTGCTGTTCGGGGACGACGCCTCGGTGCTGGACCAGACCGGGTTCACTCAGCCTGCGTTGTTCGCGGTCGAGGTGGCGTTGTTCCGGTTGGTCGAGGCGTGGGGTGTGACGCCGGACTTCCTGTCGGGGCATTCGATCGGTGAGTTGGCCGCCGCCCATGTGGCGGGTGTGTTGTCGCTCGCGGATGCTGCGAAGTTGGTGGCGGCGCGTGGGCGGTTGATGCAGGAGCTTCCGGCCGGTGGCGCGATGATCGCGGTGCAGGCGTCGGAGGACGAGGTGGCGCCGCTGCTGACCGAGCGGGTGAGCATCGCCGCCCTCAATGGCCCGGCGTCGGTGGTCATCGCGGGTGACGAGGACGCCACCGTACAGATCGCCGCGTCGTTCGAGGCGCAGGGTCGTAAGACCAAGCGGCTCACGGTCAGCCATGCCTTCCACTCGCCGCGTATGGACGGGATGCTGGAGGCGTTCCGCCAGGTCGCGGAGGGGCTGACGTACGAGGCTCCGCGCATCCCCATCGTTTCCAACATCACCGGCGATGTCGTCTCCGCGCAGGAGATCACCAGCCCCGAGTTCTGGGTGCGGCATGTCCGTGAGGCCGTGCGGTTCCTCGATGGTGTGCGGGCTTTGGAGGCCAAGGGTGTCTCCACGTTCATCGAGCTGGGCCCGGATGGTGTGCTCACCGCCATGGCGCAGGAGTGCGTGACCGGGGACAACGCTGCGTTTGTCTCCTTGCTGCGCAAGGACCGGCCCGAGACCGAGTCGCTGACGACCGCTGTCGCGCGGGTGTTTGTGCGTGGCGTAGGCGTGGACTGGGCTGGTTTCTTCGCGGGGACCGGTGCGGGTCGGGTCGATCTGCCGACGTATGCGTTTCAGCATGAGCGGTTCTGGTTGGAGCCGGGCGCCGGGTCGGTGGGTGATGTGGCGTCGGTGGGGTTGGAGCTGGCGGGGCATCCGTTGCTGGGTGCGGCGGTGTCGTTGGCGGAGTCGGATGGGTTGTTGTTCACGGGTCGGTTGGGTGTGGATTCGCATCCGTGGCTGGCCGACCATGTGGTGCGGGGCTCGGTGGTGGTGCCGGGTACGGCGTTTGTGGAGCTGGCGGTGCGGGCCGGTGACCAGGCCGGTTGCGACCATCTCGATGAGCTGACCCTGCATGCCCCGCTGGTGCTGCCCGAGCGTGGCGGTGTCCGGCTTCAGGTCACCGTCGGCGCCCCGGACACCACCGGGCGGCGTTCCGTCGCCGTGCTGTCCCGCGCCGAGAACGCCCCGGCCGAGGAGCCGTGGACGCGCCACGCGAGCGGTGTGCTCGTCGCGGGCGCGCCCCGGCCGTCGTTCGCGCTGGCCCAGTGGCCGCCGCAGGACGCCGTGGCGGCTCGTACCGAGGAGCTGTACGAGGCGCTGGCGGACGGCGGGCTGCGCTACGGCCCGGTGTTCCAGGGGCTTGACGCCGCCTGGCGACGCGGCGATGAGCTGTTCGCCGAGGTCCGGCTGCCGGAGGCCGTCGCGTCCGACGCGCAGGCGTACGGGCTGCACCCGGCGCTGCTGGACTCCGCGCTGCACGCGCTCGGGCTGGACGGCCTGGGTGACGGCGACGGCGGGGGCCAGGGGCGGCTGCCGTTCGCGTGGAGCGGGGTGTCGCTGTACGCGAGCGGCGCGTCGGCGCTGCGCGTGCGGCTGGTGTTGCAGGGCGCGGACGGGGTCCGGCTGGAGATCGCGGACGCGTCCGGTGCGCCGGTCGCCGCCGTGGACTCGCTGGTCCTGCGCGCCGTGTCGGATGAGCAGGTGCGGGCTGCACGGGCGGCGTACCACGAGTCGCTGTTCCGGGTGGAGTGGACCGAGCTGGCGACGGGGTCGCCAAGCGGTGGCCTGTGGGCGGTGCTCGGCACGGACCGTGTCGTGAGCCTCCCCGCCGGTGTCGAGGCCGTGGCGTACGCGGATCTCGCGGCGCTGGCCGAGGCGGTCGCCGACGGTGCGGCCGTACCGGACTACGTGTTCGCGACACCCTCCGCCGAGGGCGACTACGGGGCGCCGGACGCCGTGCGTCAGGCCACGGTCGAGGCACTGGGCCTGGCCCAGGCGTGGCTGGCCGAGGAGCGGTTCGCCGCTTCGCGGCTGGTGTTCCTGACCTTGGGGGACGGCGATCCGGCGCAGGCCGCGGCGTGGGGTCTGCTGCGTTCGGCGCAGGCCGAGAACCCGGACCGCTTCATCCTCGTGGACACCGACGGTCACAGCTCGTCGCTCGCGGCGCTTCCGGCGGCGCTGGCGGCGGGCGAGGAGCAGCTCGCGGTGCGTGCGGGCGTGGTCCGCGTCCCGAGGCTGGCCCGGGTACCGGCCACGGAAACCCAGGAAACAGGCTTCGGTGCGGACGGCACGGTGCTGGTCACCGGCGCGTCCGGCACGCTGGGCGGGCTGGTGGCCCGCCATCTGGCCGCGGAGCACGGCGTACGGCGGCTGCTGCTGGTGAGCCGCCGCGGCGACCAGGCGCCGGGCGCTGCCGAACTGACCGCAGATGTAGCCGAGTTGGGCGCCGAGGCGCGCTGGGCCGCATGCGATGTGGCCGACCGGGACGCGCTCGCCGCGACCCTCGCGGCCGTCCCCGCCGAGCATCCGCTCACGGCCGTCGTGCACACGGCGGGCGTCCTGGACGACGGCGTGATCGGCTCGCTGACGCCCGAGCGCGTCGCACACGTCATGCGCCCGAAGGTGGACGCGGCCTGGAACCTGCACGAGCTGACCGCGGATCTGGACCTGACGGCGTTCGTGCTGTTCTCGTCCGCGTCGGGCGTGTTCGGCACCCCCGGACAGGGCAACTACGCGGCCGCCAACGCGTTCCTCGACGCCCTGGCCACCTGCCGCCGCGCCGAGGGGCTTCCGGCCGTCTCGCTCGCCTGGGGACCCTGGGCGGGCGCCGGTATGGCCGGTGGCCTGGACGAGGCCGACATCGCCCGGATGCGGCGCGCCGGACTGCCGCCGCTGACCCCGGCGGAGGGCCTGGCGCTGCTGGACGCGGCCCTCGCCACCGGCGAGGTCACGCCCGCGCCGATGCGCGTGGACGCCGTGGCGCTGCGCGCCCAGGCCGCCGCGGGCACGCTCGCGCCGGTGCTGCGCGGACTGGTCCGGGTGCCGGTGCGGCGCGCGGT
>NZ_RIBZ01000132.1:0-10856 GCF_003721215.1 Streptomyces botrytidirepellens | reverse complement strand
ACCGACCGAGCGGTGCAGCTGATGCGGGAGCGGGCCATGCGCCGACTGCCCGTCGTCGAAGAGAACCGGCCGGTGGGCATCGTTTCCCTGGGCGATCTCGCCCTTGAGCGTGACCCCGACTCCGCGCTCAGCGACATCAGCGCCGCCGAACCCAACCAGTAGCCACCTGGCCCCTGCCGCCGGGCAGGGGCACCCCGGCATCGCCGGCCACGCAGATCGCCGGCCCGTCTCCTGGCGCGGCCCCCGAGGCCGCGCCAGGAGGGCAAACCGCCGGAGGGCAACGCCTCCGTTGTCCCAGCGGTCACGCCAAGGACACCGGCGATAGCACCGGGCCCGGGAAATCAGGAGGAACGATTGTGCGCACACAGTGGGACGCCTTCTTGGCAGCGGTCGAGGAGCGAGGCGAATACCCATCACGGCAGGAGGCCGAGCGGTCATCACGCGTTGTCCTCGCTCTGCTGGGAGCTCACCTGGTGGGCGACGTACGAGCGGAACTCGCCGCCCGGCTCCCGGAGACCGTCGCACTGGTACTGCTCAACCCCCTCCAAGCGCATGAACCACTCTCCCCCGAGCGGTTCATCCGCGCGACAGCGGCATGGATCGAAGGAGCCACCGAGAAGACCGCGACGTGGGATGTCAGCGCCGTGCTCAGCGTCGTGGCCGACCTCGCCGGCGACGACCTGACGAACCAGATTCTGCTCCAGCTTCCCCGCGGCTACGACCTGCTGTTCGGCCGGCCACAACCCATCTGACCGCACGAGACGCACACGGTCGCGCGGCGACGCGATAGCCGGAACGGTGGACGGCGGCGCAAACAGGCCTCGCCCGCCTCCTCGAACGCGCCCTGCGAACCACCCACTACGAAGCCATCCCCCTCCTGCTCGCCAACAGATCCCCCACCGACCACCACGACGCCGGGACCGCCCACCTCGAAGCGATCCTGGCTACCTTGGCCGACCGTCGGACACACCGCCCCGGTCACCGAACCGTGCAACGCATCACCGGACAGCCACCCCGCACGTTCGCCCAATGAGCCGCTGACCATGTGGGCGCTTTCGGTAACCGATGGCCAGGAGAAACGCGCTGTCGCGTCTCGTTCGGTGCTCGGCCTTCGGCCGGGGCGTCTGAGGTAGCCGGTCGTTCGTCGAGGGCAAGGCGCGGCACCTGGCCGGCGGTGACCGGCTCCTGTCAACGTGCGGCGATGAGCAGGGCAGGCCGGCCGACTGTGATGCACATATCGGTCAGCGTGTGCGCTTGTCGATGAGTGCGGCCAAGCCGTCCAGGATGCGCTGCAGGCCGAACTCCCATGCCTGATCCTGCCCGTCGGACTGGGCTGTTGACGCGAGGGCCCTGGTGAGCGCGGGGAATCGCTCGCCGTGTGTCCGCATCAGATCGCCAAGGATGCTGCCGAGCTGGGCCTCGGGGTTGCCCGCGGGGCCTGCTGCGCGGCCTTGCTGGGTGATGCCGCGCACGTGACCCACCAGCAGGACAGCCGCGTCCATCCGCTCGGCACCGCTCAGCCCCGTGCCGTCCAGGGCCGAGATGGCGTGCTCCAGCCAGGACAGCTCTCCAGGTCCCGGGATCCGTGGCCCGATGGTGGCGTCCAGCGCCCAGGGGTGCTGGCGAAACACGGTGAGCAGTTGGCCGGCCCATTCCTCCAACTGCTCTCGCCAGCCACCGCGTCCCGCCTTCGCCGCCGGGTAAGGGCCGATCGCGGCGTCCACCATCAAAGCGACCAACTCCGCCTTGCCTGGCACATACCGGTACAGCGCCATCTTGGTCACGCCCAGTTGGGCGGCGACCCGCTGCATGGACACCTCGGCCAACCCCTCCGAGTCGGCGATCTCGATCCCGGCCCGCGCGATGCGGTCCAGATCGAATTTTGGTCGGGGACCCCGCGCGGGCTTGGGGCGCGGACCCCACAGCAGCCGCACCAGCTCGGCGTGCTCGCCACCCATGTCTGCCACCCCTCCTGCCCGGCCTTGCCAACCCAACTGTGTCTACGGTACACAGTAATTATTAGTGTCCGATGGACACAGTTTTGAAGGGGAGGAACCCGTGAACAGGAACGTCCTCATCTCCGGCGCGAGTATCGCCGGTCCGGCGCTGGCCTACTGGCTGGGACGCCACGGCTTCAGGCCCACGGTCGTCGAACTGGCCCCGGCCTTGCGCAAGAGTGGTCAGGCCGTCGACTTCCGTGGCGAAACACACCTGACCGTGTTGGAGCGCATGGGCCTGATTCCCCAACTACGCCTTGTCCAGACCGGAGGCAGCCCGGTGCGCTTCGTCGACGAACTCGGCCGGACACTGCTTCATCTGCCGGCCGAGTTCGCCGGCGGCGAGATAGAGGTGCTCCGCGGAGACCTGGCCAGAGTGCTGTACGAACACAGCCTCCCCCACACCGAGTACATCTTCGGCGACTCGATCACCAGCCTCACGGAGACCTCATCCGGTGTGCGGGTCGACTTCCAACGCGGAGCGCCGCGCGACTTCGACCTGGTCATCGGCGCGGACGGGTTGCACTCCAACGTCCGCCGCCTCGCCTTCGGCCCGGAGGAGCGCTATGTGAGCCACCTCGGCTACTACGCCGCCACCTGGCAGCTGCCCAACGACCTGGGCCTGGGAAAGGGCTCGATCGGGTACAACGTCCCGGGTCGGTTTACCTCCGTCGGTGCCGACCACCGGGACCCGGCGCAGGCAGGGGCGTTCTTTGTATTCGCCGCGCCTGAGCTGGCGTACGACCGCCACGATCCCGAACAGCAGAAGCGTCTGATCGACAAGGCGTTCTCCGGCCTCGGCTGGGAGGTTCCCCGCCTGCTCAGCACGCTGGACCAGGCCCCTGACCTGTACTTCGACTCGATCAGCCGGGCGGACGTAAACACCTGGTCGACGGGGCGAGTGTGCCTCGTCGGTGACGCCGCCTGCGGGGCCACCATCGGTGGCATGGGCACGGGAACCGCGGTCGTCGCCGCCTACGTGCTGGCCGGCGAGCTCGCGCGAGCCCAGGGCGACCATCGGATGGCCTTCACCCGGTACGAGAGCAGGCTCCGGAAGTACGCCAGGGGGTGCCAGGCAGGCGGCAACCGCACCGGGAAGTTCCTCGCGCCCGGCACCGTCGCCGGCATACGGTTCCGCAACACCGTGTTGTCTCGTCCTTTGTTCCTGAACGGAATGCTCAGGCTGGGGGAGAAAGTCAGCAGCACCGTGGCCCTGCCCGACTATCCAGCCGACCCCAGCCGCGTCAGCTGCTGATCGGCTACCTTGGCGATACCTTGGGACGTGGCGCGTTGAGGTGGGACATCAGTTCGCGGTCGGCCGCCCGGGCGGCGTCGAGGTCGCCTCCACTTCAGGCGGTTCGCGGCCCTTGACGGCTGCCGCCGAACCCGATGCGGGAGGCCGCGGACCACGCCGCCGGTCGTCGATCCGGGTCAGAAGCCGACATCGGCTTGTCGGTAGGTCGGCGGTCGACGGACGCGGCTGGCCTGCTCGTAGGCGTGGGCAAGGCGAAGCAGGGTCGGCTCGCTCCACGCCGTAGCCATGAAGGTCAGGCCGACTGGCAGGCCGAACGCGAAGCCGGCCGGGACGCTGATCGCGGGGTACCCGGCGAGTGCGGCCGGTGTCGAAGCGCCGCCGCCGTAGCTGTCCCCGCGGATCAGGTCGATCTTGGCCGGCGGGCCGGTAGTCGGCATCACCAGTGCGTCCAGGCGGAACCGGCGCAGCACCGCGTCGATGCCTTCGGTGCGTGAGAGCCGGTGGTTGGTGGCCAGGGCCTGACGGTACTCGCGTTCGGTGTAGTCCAGTTGCTGGACCGCTTCCAGCCCGTCCTGCCGCACGTAGCGAAGCTCGCGGTCGGCGTGCGTGCGATTGAACGCGATCAGCTCCGCCAGGCTGCGCGGGTGGTCGCCGGGGGCGTCGGCCAGATAGTTGTTCAGCGCGCGCTTGATTTCGTATACCTGGACGACCGTCGAGCTGGGGAGGTCTTCAAGCTGCTCGGCTGTCGGGATGTCGGCCGGGTCGACCACCGTCGCCCCGGCCTCGCGCAGTGTCGCGATCGCCCGCTCCACGATCTCGTCGGCGTGGTGGCTGTAGCCGAAGTACACCGCTCGCGGCACGCCGATGCGCGCCCCGCGCAGCCCGTCGGTATCCAGGAAGCGGGTGTAGTCGCGGTGGAATCGGCCGCGGCTCGCCCCGGTCGACGGATCGCGGTCGTCGATCCCGACGAGGGTGCCGAGCAGGATCGCGGCGTCGCGGACCGTGCGCGCGATCGGACCGACGCTGTCCTGGCTCGGCACACCGGGGATCACGCCGCCGCGCCCGACCAGGCCGACGGTCGGCTTCACCCCGACGACGCAGTTCGCCGAGGCCGGGTCGATGATCGAGCCGTTGGTCTCGGTGCCGATTCCGGCGACGCACAGGTTGGCCGCGACGGCGACCGCGGTGCCGGAGCTGGACTCGTTCGGTGACCGGTCCAGCTTGTACGGGTTCCGGGTCTGCCCACCGCGGGCGCTCCAGCCCGCGTGGTGGGTGAGCGACATCCCGCCGGCCCACTCACTCAGATTGGTCTTGCCGAGGATGACGGCGCCGGCCGCGCGCAGCCTGGCGGCGACCGTGGCGTCCGCCGACGGCCGCAGGCCCCGCAGGGCGAGCGATCCGGCCGTGGTGTGCATGCGGTCCGCAGTCTCCACCAGGTCCTTCAGCAGGACGGGCATACCGTGCAGCGGTCTGCCACGGTCTCCCTCGGCGTCCAGGCGCCGGGCCTCGCTCAGCGCGTCGGGATTGACCTCGATCACCGCTCGCAGGAGCGGGTCGATGTGTTCGATGCGCTCCAGGTAGTGGCGGGTGAGCCGTTCGGCGTCGAGTCGTCCTTCGGCCATCCGCCGGCGAAGCTCGGTGATGCCCAGCTCGTCCAGTCCTGTGGGCGTGGCCGCGGGGTGGGCCGCGGCGTGGGCCTTGGCCGCGGCTTGGGCCTTGGCCGCGGCTTGGGCTTGGGCGGGGGCCGCGCCAAGCCATGGTGCTGCTGCCGCGGTGGTGCCGAGCGTGAGCACGGTGCGGCGTGAGGTGTCGATCCGGTCCATGGGTGCGGCTCCAGCGGTGAGATGGGTACTTGCACGCTAGAAGCGCGGCCGCGGTTTCCCGCTCCGGCAGACTCCCGGATCTGTGGTGGAAACAGCCCCCCCCCACGGCACCGGGGGTCAGCCGGAATGTCACGCGCTCGTCGAGTGCGCCGGATGCCGTCCTGGACGACGTGGACCTCGGGGTCTGTTGGCCTCCAGAGTTTCGTCGTCCTGCCTCCGCCTTGCCGCGCGCGGTACGGGGCCCAGGTCCGTCGGTGGGCTGGGGAGTGCTTCGGGCTGCGGGGCTCGGACCCAGCCGTGGAGGTGCTCCGCCTCGATCCAGCCGCCCAGCGCCCCCGAACAGCATGCGCCACCCGGCGCCACCCCTCGTCAGGCCATGCGTCGACGCAAGGTGGGACCGGGACTGCGGCGACGCCTTGCCTCCCCCGGAACCGTGGCAGAATCCGAGCGACTTAAGAAGCGGACTGAGCTAGACCGCGGTGAAACCGCCGTCAGCGGCGACCACGGCTCCTGTGATGAAGCTGGAGCGTGGTGAGGCAAGGAAGCACAGGACCTCGGCGATCTCTTCGGGCTGTGCCACTCGGCCCAGAGGTTGCGCGTTGGCGAAGGACGCCAGGTACGCACGGCTGTCGGAGCGGATCGTGTCGAGGAAATCGGTCTCGATGACGCCTGCGGCAACGATGTTGGCGCGGATGCCCAGTGGCCCGCCCTCGACGGCGAGCACCTTGGTCAGCTGGGCCAGAGCGCCCTTCGACGCGCTGTAGGCGGCGCCTTCGGGCAGGGCGACGGTGCAGGTGTAGGAGCCGGTGCTGACGATGGCTCCGCCGCCGCGGGCCTTCATGGCCCGGAAGGCTTCGCGGGTGCAGAAGAAGGCGCCGCGGGCGTTGACTGCCATCACGGCGTCCCAGTCCTCGGCGGTGGTTTCGGTGACGGGCTTGTTCAGGCTGCGTCCGGCGTTGTTCACCAGGATGTCCAGTCCTCCGAAGGCGTCCACGGCTGACTGCACCGCTCGGGCGGCGGTCTCTTCCTGCGTGATGTCGCCACTCATCGCGAGGACGCCGGGAAACTCGTCCGGCAGAGTCTTGATGTCCGGGCGTAGGTCGACGGCGACGACGCGGGCGCCGCGGGCGTGGAGGAGCGCCACCGTATCCTTGCCCACGCCGCGCGCGGCCCCGGTGACGAGGGCGACCTTTCCGGTGAACTCGGCGGCTTCGGCTGACGGAGGTGCAGGTGTCATGGTGCGTTCCCTGGAGAAGGTGAGTGCAGGCGCCGGTGCGGGGCACCTGGATTGCTGTGCGGTGGCGCGGCGACCGGGCCAGGTGGGCGGAGCCGTTGACGCGCTCACGGGGGCGCGGCGGCGTTGTGGACGTCGCACGGCCGAGCTGCTCAGTGCGCGGTGAGCCCGCCGTCGACCACAAGCTCCGAGCCGGTGACGAACGAGGAGTCGTCGCAGGCGAGGAAGAGGATTGCGGGGGCGATCTCGTCGGCGCGGCCGGGTCGGCGCATGGGGGTGCGTTGGATGTCCGGCTGCTGGTCGCCCTGGTCGTCCAAGAGTTCCTGAATCATCGGCGTGGCAATCACCCCGGGATGCACCGAGTTGATCCGCACTCCCTCCCGGGCGTACTCGACCGCGGCGGTCTTGCTCAACAGGCGCACCGCGCCCTTGGACGCTTGGTAAGCCGCGGCCGCGCCGCTTCCCACCAGGCCGAGCACCGACGAGGTATTGATCACCGACGCGTTGCCGCTCGCGCGCAGGAGCGGCATCGCCGCCTTCATGCCGAGCCATGTGCCTTTCTGGTTCACGTCGATGACGCGGTCCCAAGCCTCCTCCCGCGTTTCCTCGATACCCGGCCAGTCCAGGATGCCGGCGAGGTTCACGAGCACGTCCAGCGTTCCGAACCGGTCGCGTACGACGGTGATCGCTTCGTCCCACTCCCGCGCGGAGGAGACATCGAGGCGGGCGGCGACGACCTCCACGCCGCGTGCCTCGATCCGGTGGGCCAAGGCCCGCAGGGGACCTTCGGCGACGTCGGTGATCACTATCCGGGCACCTTCTCGGGCGAAGAGTTCGGCGGTCGCTGTGCCGAGGCCGCCGGTCGCGCCAGTGATCAGCGCGACCTTGCCGTCAAGTCGTTGTCCTGTCATGAAAATGGTCCTTGATTCTCGTTGATGCTGACTGCTGCGTCGGGACTCTTTGTCCGCCGGTGTCGGTCACCCCGCGCTGAAACCGCCGTCGGCGACCAGGGGCGGGCCGCCGCCCCGGCGATCCCGCTGCTCGCCCCGGCGACCAGGACGACCTTGGCGGCGGCCTCTCTTACGGCGCCTTCTGCTCCCGGTAGAGCACGAGGTGCTCGTGGTAGAGCACTCCGTTCCGGATGTCGCCCGTCGCGGTGAACCCGGTGTCGTCGATGTAGTCCAGGTGGCTGCCGGTCACCGTGTACCGGCCCGTGTACGCGCTGCGCCGCTCGCCGCGGGCTTCGTCGTAGCGGCCGTCCGGCAGCAGCTCCTGGCGGATATGACCGTCCGCGGTCACCCACATCCCGACCACGTCGACGTGGTCGCTCTCAGCGGTCCGTGACATGGCGGACTCCTCTCCCCGGTTGGTGCGGTCCTTCCCGTTCCACCGACTCTGGGCAGGTCAGCGGCCATCAACCAGGACGCGTGCTGCCTGGGTGCGGCACACCCGGGCAGCACACCGGGCTGCCGCCTAGCCTGAACACATGGATGACAACCACCTCGGAGACTTCCTGCGCACACGCCGCGCCGACTTGCGGCCGGAGGACGTCGGCATGGCGAGCTACGGGGCCCGCAGAGTCGCCGGCCTGCGCCGCGAGGAGGTCGCCGTCCTGGCCGGAGTGAACGCCGACTACTACGCCCGCTTGGAACAAGGGCGCGAGCGCCACCCCTCACCCCAGGTACTCGAAGCGCTCAGCCGCGCGCTGCGCCTCGACGCGGATGCCCGCGCGCACCTGTACCGGCTGGCCGGGGCCATACCGGGCGACCGGCCTGACGTACACTCCGCCGAGCGGGTCAGTCCCGCGCTGCGCCAGCTGATGGACGGCTACCCGAACACGCCGGCGTTCGTCATGAGCCGGACCCTGGACCTCCTCGCCGCCAATGCCCTGGCCGACGCCCTCTACGCCCCGTTCGAGCCGGCGGACAACCTGGCCCGCATGACCTTCCTCGACCCCGCGAGCCGTCACTTCTACGCGGACTGGAATCGGGCGGCCCAGGCGACCGTCGCCAATCTGCGTCAGGCGGCCGGCTTCGACCCGGACAACCCACGGCTGCGCGAACTCGTCCGCACCCTTACCGAGCACAGCACGGACTTCACCCGCCTCTGGAACGCCCACACCGTGCGCGGCAAGACCCAGGANGCACGGACTTCACCCGCCTCTGGAACGCCCACACCGTGCGCGGCAAGACCCAGGACGCCAAGCAATTCCTCCACCCGGACGTCGGCACCCTCACCCTCACCTACCAGGCCTTCGACGTACGCGACGCACCCGGCCAGCAGCTCGTCATCTACCACGCCGAACCAGGCAGCCCCAGTGCCCAGGCCCTCAGTCTCCTCGGCTCCATCCACGCCACCGGGCGCCAGGCCGAACCCTGGCCCCACCACTACTGAGCCGACGCACATCTGAGCTTGTATATCGCGGGCGCGGGCGCGCGGCCGTGTCGAGTCTCCGACGCCCGCTGCTGCGCGGTTGCCGTACCCGCGCGGCACGCGCCGTCCTCTACCCGAGCGTGAGCATCGCCTCGGCGACCTCAACCGACCGTCGCATCGGGGATCGCAGTGGCGGTCTCCTTGAGGACGAGCAGCCGCGCCCCGGGCATCTCGCGCGCGATCGCCTCGCCGTTGCCGACGGGGAAGAACCGGTCGCTGCGGCCGTGATGGCGATTCCTGAAAACGGCTCTGTCCGCAGTTCCGTGAATCCCCAGGTCAGGGGCGGGAACGGGGGATCGTTTCAGCAGGGTGTTCCCTTCTATGGCGAGCAAGACGGTCGAGGATGTGCTGTTTCCCGGGATCGATGTGCGAGTGGAGCGCGTCAGCGACTCCTCCGGCGGCCTGGTGGTGGAGGCGATGTCCACCGGTCGCCCGGGCCGGTGCCCGGACTGCCGGAAGCAGGCGCAACGCGTGCACAGCTCGTATCAACGCTCCTTGGATGAGCGGCCGTTGGGCTCCCGCCGGGTCGTGGTCCGGCTCCGGGTACGCCGGTACTTCTGCGACCGCAGGAGCTGTTCCCGCAGGCCGTTCGTCGAGCAGGTCGGCGGGCTGACCGAGCGGCATCGCCGCTCCAGCGTCGGGCTGACGGGCTTGCTGCGCTCGGCCGCGGTCGAGCTGGGCGGCCGACCGGCCGCGCGGCTGTGCCACCGGCTGCGACTGGCCGCGGGCCGAACCCGGCTTCTGCGACGGCTCAAGGCGCCGGCGGTGCCGGACCGCGCCCCGCGGGTGCTGGGGGTGGACGAGTTCGCCTTCCGCAAGGGCTGCACCTACGGCACCGTGCTGGTCGACGTCGAAGCCGGCCGGGTCGTGGACGTGCTGCCCGACCGCACCTCGGAGACGTTCGCGGCCTGGCTGGCCGAGCATCCCGGCGCCGAGATCATCTGCCGCGACCGGGCCACCGCCTACACCAAGGCGGTCAAGGAAGCCGCCCCGGACGCCCTCGAAGTTGCCGATCGCTGGCACCTGTTGCAGAACCTGTCCGCCGCGGTGGAGAAGACCTGCCACCAGCATCGCAACTGCCTGCGCAAAAACACCGAGCAGGAGACGGAAACGGAGGTGCCGGAGCCGCCACCGATGCTGTTACCGCCCGCCGAGCTGCCCCGCACCCAGATCATCGAACGGACCCGCCACCGCTACGAGGACATCCACCGGCTGCTGGAGAAGGGCTGGACGATCAGTGCCATCGCCCGCAGGCTGAACCTCGATCGCAGGACCGCGCGCCGCTTCCGCGACACTGACCTCGACCAGATGCTGGTCTCCGCCCGCGACCGACGGCCCAACGGCGTCCTGGAACCCTTCAAGGCATACCTCAACGCCCTCCTCACCGAAGCACAAGGCCAGGTCAGCGGCACCCGCCTCTTCCTGGAGATCCGTGAACGCGGCTACCTCGGCAGCCGCCAGGTCGTCCGCAAGCACCTCGCCGCCCTGCGCGCGGGCACCGCCGAACCGGTCCGGGCCGACATTCCCAGCCCGCAGAAGATCACCTCATGGATCATGTGTCCGCGCGACACGCTCACCGACAGCCAGGAGGAGCGGCTGCTTCAGGTTCGGCTCGCCTGCCCAGACATCACCCGCGCCTGCGACCTCGCCCGCGCGTTCGCCGATCTGGTGCGTCACCAGCGCGGACACCTGCTCCAGCAGTGGATCCCCCAGGCCGAGCAGGACGCGCCGAAACCGATGAGCGGATTCGCCGGCTTCCTCCGCCGGGACCTCGACGCCGTCACCGCCGGCCTCACCCTCCCCTGGAGTTCCGGAGCCGTCGAAGGACACGTCAACCGCGTGAAAACGCTCAAGCGAGCCATGTATGGACGGGCCTCATTCGAACTACTCCGAACCCACATCCTCACCCAGCTAACAGCGGCCACTTCGAATCCCCCACGTACGGCCACTTACCGAGGCAGCCGTGAGTAACTACCCCGGCGTGGGCACCTGGCGCGCATTTCCTCCGTCTTGGCGCTCACCGCCATCGGGCCTAGATGAATGAGTCCGATGTCTGGGCTGGCCGCGACCATGGCGAAGGGCGTCCGTTGGCCTGAGTGTGACTTCTGGCTTGG
>NZ_RIBZ01000119.1:0-9873 GCF_003721215.1 Streptomyces botrytidirepellens | reverse complement strand
ACGCGGGCGGCGGCGGTGCGCCGCGGCCCGCCGAGCCCGAGGGCCGGTGGCCACGGGGCGGCGTCGGCGGCGCGGAGGCGTACAGCCTGGTGCTGTCCGGCGGTACGGCGGTGGCCGTCGCCGGGCTCGCGGTACGGCGGCGTCGGCAGCGGCAGCGGGTGGGTGGCGATGTCTGAGGCGCGCTTCCCCGGAGCCGGACGGCTGGCCATGGGCCTGGCCTGGGTGGCGCTGCTGCTCGGGTTGTGGATGTGGGGCCGGGACATCACCGACGGTACGGGCGCCCCGGCGCCGATGACGGGGGACGCGGCCGCGGTCGGCCGTCCCCCGGCCCATCCGCTGCCCGAGGCGCACGCCCCGCTTCCGGCCGCGCGGCCGGAACGCGTCGACATCGCGGCGGCCGGGGTCCATGCCCCGGTCATCGCCTCCGGCCTGGACCGCAAGGGGGCCGTGAAGCCGCCGCCCTTCCGCCGCGCGGACTCCGTCGCCTGGTACCGGGGCGGACCCGAGCCGGGCACGGCGGGGGCGGCGGTGCTGGTCGGCCACGTCGACACCCGGTCCAGGCCCGCGGTCTTCTACCGGCTGAGCGACCTGCGGCGCGGCGAGACGCTCCGGATCGCCCGGTCGGACGGTTCGACGGCGGAGTTCACGGTGGAGGACGTGGCGATGGTGACCGCCAAGCACTTCGACGCCCGCCGGGTGTACGGGGCGCGGACCGGCGGCCGGGCGGAGCTGCGGCTGATCACGTGCGGCGGGCGGTTCGACCGGAAGACGCGGACGTACTCGGCGAACGTGGTGGTGTCCGCGTACCTCACGAACACGACGCGGCCTGCGCGGCCGACGCCCCGCACCACCCCGGGGAACGCGGGCTGACGCCCGCCCGTTCCCCGGTCATGGTGACCACCGTGCTGCTGGTAGCGGGAGGCGCCGCAGCGCTCGGGGTCGCCGCGTTCCTCGCGGACCGCACTGGACGCGGGGGTGGTGCGTTTCCGGCGTACTGGGCGTGATGGACGCGATGGACGCGATGGGCGCGATGGACGCGACAAGCGGGATCCGTAGGGTCCGGGGAGGCGTGGTGGCTGTATGGGTGGGTTCCTGCCGTATCTGATCTTCGTGGGCGCGCTGGCCGCCGTCATGGGCTTCTTCGCCTGGCTGGCCGTCGTGGCCCGCCGCCGGGGCGTCGCGGGGTCGGCGATTCGCGCGGCCGTGGCGGCGCATGACCAGGCGTGGCAGGTGTCGGGGTATCAGTCCCACCTGGAGGTCAGGGCACAAGCGGAACGTAAAGCGCCGATCGAGTCCCCCGACCGCCCCTGGCATCCGGCGAGCCGCGACCTCGGCTCGCCGCGCACGGCGGCCCGCGGTCCGCGCCGCGGCCGCCTCCGCCGGGGCCTGCGGCGCCGCTTCCGCCGGTAGAACGCCGTGCGAATCGCGCCGGACGGGCGAAAACCCGCCTCCGGTTGAGGATGCGGGCCCGGGCGGCAGCGGCCCTGTGCAAGGATGGATTCGACCGGCTTGTCCCACCCGGGGGCTCACTGTCCTCCCCCGGAGCGTGCACCCAAGGGGGAGTGGATGTACGGCAGTTACACCGGCCGTCGGCACACCGTTGCCCGTCACCACAACCATAAGCGGAATCTCAGGCGCAACGGCGTGGCGGCCGCCGGAGCGCTGCTGTCGCTCGCGACCCTCACCGGCTGCTTCGGCGCCTCCGAGGGCCCCGACAAATCCGACCGCGCCGCCCCGCCCGCCCATCAGAAACAGCGCCCCAAGGCCACCGTCCCGTACTGGGTCAACCCCGACGGCAGCGCCGCCGAGCAGGTCGCCGCGTACCGCAAGGCGAAGAAGGACGACGACGCCCAGCTGATACAGAAGATCGCCGAGCAGCCGGTCGCGGAGTGGCTGGGGGTGGACAACCCGGAGGGGCAGGCGCGCGGCTTCACCGAGGCCGCCGCGCACGCGGACCGCGACGCGTTATTGGTCTTCTACAACATCCCGCACCGCGACTGCGGCCAGTACTCCAAGGGCGGCGCGGCGGACGGCGCCGCCTACCGGGCGTGGCTCGACAAGGCCGTCCGGGGCATCGGCGACCGCCCCGCCACGGTGATCCTGGAGCCCGACGCGCTGCCCCACGTGGCGGACGGCTGCACGCCGAAGAAGTTCCACGAGGAGCGGTACGACCTGCTCACCGGCGCCGTCGACAAGCTCAAGGGCCTGCCCCGCACCAAGGTCTACCTGGACGCCGGCAACCCGCACTGGATCAAGGACCCGCGGGCGATGGCCGGGCCCCTCAAGCGCGCCGGGATCGCCAAGGCGGACGGCTTCGCGCTCAACATCTCCAACTACCAGACCACCGCGGAGAACAAGGCCTACGGCAAGAAGCTGTCCGCGATGGTCGGCGGCAAGCCCTTCGTGATCGACACCAGCCGCAACGGCAACGGCCCGGCCCCCGGCAAGGACGACCCGGAGGCCTGGTGCAACCCGAAGGGCCGGGCGCTGGGCGAGCCGCCGACGGTCGAGACCGGCGACCAGAAGGTCGACGCCTACCTCTGGATCAAGCGCCCGGGCGAGTCGGACGGCCCCTGCAAGGGCGGCCCCAAGGCGGGCCAGTGGTGGCCCCGCTACGCACTCGACCTCGCCCGGAACGCCGAATAGGCACCGGAATGGGCACCCACGCTCAGCTGGAGGTGCCCGCCCCGCCCGTGGACGCGGCGGGCACCTTCACCCACACCGCCTTCGACGGCGTCCCCTCGTCGTCGACCGCGTTGAGCATGTAGTAGCCCGGCGGCACCAGTGAGGAGTCCTTCGGCAGGCGCACCGTGATGCCGTCCTTCGTCCGCTTGAAGTCGAGTGCGATCGACCGCTGCTCGACGTTGGTCACATGGGTGAAGGAGCTGGGCCGGATCAGCCGCATCTTCTCGATCGCCGAGGCGTGCGCGGTCTTGTACGTGGCCGTCGCGCCCAGCTTGACCGTCTTCGGGCCGCCCTCCGCGGCGAGCTTCGGCCGCGAGTCCCGGTACAGGTAGGGCGGCGTGTAGAGGTCGATCTGCTGCTGGAACTCACCCGGCTTGGTGTTGGCCTTGTCCTGGAACAGCGAGTCGGAGCCGAAGCTCATGACCCGCCCGTCGGGCAGCAGCAGCGCGCCCGAGTGGTAGTTGCGCCCGACCAGCGGATCGGCGACCGCGCGCGTGCGGTTGGTCTTCGGGTCGTACAGCTCGGCCTTCAGTACGTTGGTGTCGCTGCGCCCCCGGTAGTCGCCGGAGCCGTTGGTGGTCAGGACCGTGTCGTCCGGCAGGATGACGCTGCTCGGATAGCGCACCTTCTCGTACAGATCCGGTCCGTCCTTGAACCGCGGCTGATCGTCCTTCAGGTCGACGATCCGGGTCCCGGCGGTGGACCGGGGGGACTCGCCGACCCCGCCGCCGCCCAGCACCATGAAGCGCTGGTCCTGCGCCGGCGGCAGCATGACCGACATCGACGTCTCCAGCAGCTTCGGGTCGCTGATGCCCGGCACCACCTGGAACTTGTTGCTCTTCAGATCCCAGATCCCCGGGGTGCGGCCCTTGTCGTCCGGCCCGTATCCGGCATTCGACCCGGTGTAGAAGATGCGGCCCTTCTCGGTGAGGAAGAGCGAGGGGTAGGTGGGGAAGAAGCGCTTCTTCGGCAGGTACTTCCACTTCTTCGTCTTCGGGTTGTAGATCTCGTTCTTGCCCGGCACGACCTGGCCGATTTCATCGAGCCCGGACACGGACAGCACACGGCCGTCCTGCAAGGTCGTCAGGGTCGGATACCAGCGGGCCTCGTTCATCGGGTCGACGGTGATGTACCGCTCCGACTCCGGGTCGAATTCGTAGGCCTGCTTGATGCCCTGGAAGTCCTTCTTGTCGAACGACAGCTTCTGCGCGATGCCGTAGAAGTTCCGCCGGTCCTTGCCCTTCAGCCCGGAGATCCGATAATTGTCCTCGGTCCCGGTCTGGTACTTCTCGCCCTTGCGGCGCGCCTCGACATAGACCCGCGCCGTGCTGGCGGTGACGGTGACCTTTCCGGTCTTGGCGTTCGTCTTCTTCTTCGCGCGCGGGACGAGGACCGGGTCCTTGGATTCGAACGTCTTGCCGTTCTCCTTGCCCGTGAAGCGCGTCCCGGCCGGGAGGGTCTTCGGCTTGTCCGGGTCCTCGTTGTGGACGAACATCAGTCCGCCCGCCTTCTCGACGTCGCCCTTGAGCTTCTCGTACCGCTGGGTGCCGCCCGCCACCAGCAGCTTTCCGTCCGGCAGCTGGCTGTGCCCGGAGCAGAAGAGGTCCTGGGGCGTGGGGATGTTCCGGTAGGTGTTCTTCTCCGGGTCCCACAGGACGGTGCGGAAGGACTTGGCGTCGAAGTTCTTGGCGTTGTTCCCGGAACCGGCGACCAGCAGCACCTTTCCGGTGTGCAGCAGGGCGGCGTGGATCGTATTGATCCGATATTCCTTCGGAACGTTGACGACGTCCCAGTGGCCGTTCTCGGCCTTGTACTCCGGTTGGTTGATCTTGTAATCGTGGTACTGCGCGGAGCTGAATCGGTAGAGCGCCGGGCCGTTCATCCCGGCCAGCACGGTCACGGCCGCCGCACCGATTCCGAAGCGGCGGGTGCGGCGACTCGGTCGGTACTTCACGTCTTATCGTCCCCCAAGAGCGGGCTGCGTTGTCCGTTTCTCCTGGCGGACGGTCCACCGCCAGGCGATGATCGGAGCGGCTGTGATAGCCAGGGCGAGTGATGCCCAAACGGTCATCGCTGGATGACTGTGGCCGAAGTAGAAGGAAGAGGCGAGCGACCCGCCGAAGACCACCAGGAAGAAAAGGTGGATCCGGAACGTCCCGAAGAGGGTGTCGGGGCTGGATGAGTCGCCCTTGGGGGTGACGACGAAGCGGCTCTTCCGGCGCAGTACGGCATCCATCAGGGAACGCGCGTAAATCGGGGCGGACATCGCGGACATCACCATTCCGGCCACGCCCCCCGACCCCTCCGGCTCATGCGGGGATACGTTGTGCCGCCGGTTCCAGACGTAGAGGCCGATCTGGAGCGCGGAGGCATTGCCGTACAGCATCATCCAGATGGCGGGATCGATCTGGATGCCGGACGCCCCGAAGCCGAGGAACAGCGCGCAGCTGATTCCGGCGAGAATCCAGTTCAGCGCCGACATCGGATAGAAGATCACCATCAGGGTGTAGTTGAAGAGCTTGCCCGCGGGCAGCGAGAAGGGCGCCTTCCAGAACTGCCCGAGGATCGTCTCGTACGTGCCGCGCGACCAGCGCAGCTGCTGCGTGAAGAAGTCCGTCCAGGCGTTCGGCCCCTCGCCCACCGCCAGCACGTCCGGCGTGTAGACCGAGCCCCACTTCCGCCCGGTGGCGGGGTTGCGGTGCCGGTGCAGCTCGAAGCCGGTGGCCATGTCCTCGGTGATCGAGTCGTACAGCCCGCCGATGCTCTTGATGGCGCGTATCCGTACCGCGTTGTTGGTGCCGACGAACATCGGCGCGCGGTACGCGTTTCCGGCGCGCTGAATCAGCGCGTGGAACAGGAACTGCTGGCTCTCGGCGGCCTTGGTGACCGCCGCGTCGTAATTCCCGTACACCTGCGGGCCGACGACGAAGGCGATGTCCGGATCGCGGAAGTAACCGAGCATCCGCTCCAGATAGTTCGGCAGCGGAACGTGATCGGTGTCGACCGACGCGAAGAAGTCGTACGCGTCGCCGTGGGCGTCCAGCCAGGCGTTGTAGTTGCCGTGCTTGGTCTTCGCCCGGTACGGGCCCTTGGCCTGGTTCCACTTCTCGACGCCCTTGCGGGTGAAGTGGCGCACGCCCAGGCGCGCGCAGATCTCTCGTACCTCGAGGTCGTCGCCCTCGTCCAGCAGCCAGACGTCCAGCTCCCCCCGATGCCGTACCCTGACCGCCGCCTGAAGCGTCTTCGTCACCATCTCGATCGGCTCCTTGCCGGGCACGAACGTGGTGATGAAGGCGACCTTCGTCCCTGTCTCGGGCACGACCGGCACCGGATCGCGGGCCACGAGCGTCGCGTGCGCGTTGGACGCGACGTTCATCGTGCGGAACAGCTCGATCAACCCGATGGAGACCAGCATGATGACGTCCAGGACCGCCATCGTCGGGCTCGTGCCCTCGCGCTCGGTCCAGTGTGCGGGCTGGATCAGCCACACCAGCAGCCCCAGCGACACCAGCGGCGCCGCCCCCAGCAGCAGCGCGGCGCGGATGCGGTGCGGCTCGTCGGCCAGCAGGCTGCGGTAGCGCACGCGGTAGGGCGTGGCCGGGTCGGGCTGGGTGAGCGGTCCCGCGAGCCTGCTGTAGTGCTCGTAGTCGTACTTCGGCAGCGGCCGCCGCCGGTGGGTTCGCTGCTGCCGCGGGATGCGTAAGCGAGTCGTGGTGGACGAGTCGTACGCATGCTGGTCATGCGCATGCTGGTCGTGCGAATGCTGCCGGGCGCCTGTCGGCGTCGACGTCATGAGTCATTCCCCCCGCACGCGGGCTGGCTGCGTGTCGTCACGTTCTCCTTGCCGGCACGACCCCCCACGGCCGTACGGGCACGATAGTGGAGCGGCCGGATCCGTCGAATGGAATCGAATACGGAATGGCCGCCTTCTGCTTGTGCGCAAAGTGTGCCGGACCCCTCCCGTCCGGCATCCCCCCAGGGCACCCCAACACCCCCTGTTACAGGGCATGTTGGTGTGTGATGCACCCAGCTCAGGGTCTCGGACGCGTTCGCGTGATCGCAAGGCGAAACGCGCCCTTATTCGGACAAAGGTGCGCAATGGGTGGCCGTCGCGGCTGGTCGCAAAAACGGCTTATTCGTGATGCGGGGAACGCAGTCTGTTGCGAATGTTGCAGAAGTGGTCGCGAATCGCCTCTTCGGCGCGTAGGGCGTCGCCGGAGCGTACGGATTCCAGAATCCGCCGGTGCTGGGCGAGGGTGACGTGGGGGTCGGTCGGCACGTCGACCAGGTCCGTACGCACCCGGTGGAACGCGTCCCAGAACGCCTCCAGCACCTCGCTGAGCAGCGTATTGTCCAGGCTCCCGTACAGCGCGGCGTGAAAGGCGCGATCCGTCTCCGCGCGTACGGCCCCTTCGGCCGCCTCCGCCTCCATGCGCTGCGTGATCGCGTCCAGCGTCCGGAGATCCTCGGCGGGTATCCGCCCCGCCAGCCGGGCGATCAGGCCCGTCTCCACGGCCTCCCGCAGCTCCAGCAGCTGGAGCAGGCTGTCCTCGCCGCGGTAGTGACCGGCGACGGTGCGGAAGATCAGCCCCTCGATCATGGGCGCCATCGACATGGGCCCCACGTAGGTGCCGAAGCCGTGCCGGATCTCCACGATGCCCATGGCTTGGAGCGCCTTCAGCGCCTCGCGCACGGAGTTACGGCTGACCCCGAGCAGCTCCATCAGCTCCGTCTCGGTGGGCAACGGGGCCCCGGAGGGGAGCCGTCGGTCGATGATGAGCCGTTTGATGCGCTCCTGGATGTCGCCCGCCATCCCACCACGCGCCTGCGCCGCCACCGCCACCTCCGATTTCGGTCAGCTTAGCGGCAGCGGCGCGGGCTGTTCCTCAGAGCTGCGCGACGAAGTCGGCCCAGGCCGCGTGGGGGATGGCCAGCTGGCCGGTGCCGGTGTCTTTGGAGTCGCGGATGTGGACGGCGTGTGGGCGTATGGCGACCTCGACGCAGTTGTCTCCCTCGCTCCCGCTGTAGCTGCTCTTGTGCCAGCCGAGTTCGCTGGTGAAGGCCGACCACGCTTGCCGGGAGACGGTCAGCGAGCCGATCCGGGTGTCCGTGGAGTCGCGGATGTGGACCACATTGGGCTGTACGGCCACCTCGACGCAGTTGTCGCCGGAGCTTCCGCTGTAGCTGCTCTTGAACCAGTCGAGTTCAGGGGTGGTCGTCATAGGGCTCCTCGCATCTGCTTTAGCAGGCTCACCGTGGATTCGTGACCGAGCGCCTGCGAGCGCAGCTTGCCATAGCGTTGGAGCATCGCGCTCACGTCTTTCGGGTTGGTGATGAGCACGCTGGATTGCTGACCCTCGGAGTATCCCACCCACTCGTGCTGAGGTGTCTCCGCGAGATACATCAGACCGTCGATGCCCGCATGGGTCTCCCGACGTAGGGGCATGACCTGGAGCTCCACGTTGCGGCGATCCATCTGCTCCAGCAGATGGTCCAGGAGCTGCCGGGTCACGTCCGTACCTCCCATGTGGCGCTCCAGAAGTGCCTGTTCGACGACGAAGCTGAACGCCGTGTTCGGCCTCTCGGTCAGGAGGCGCTGCCGTTCCAGACGCGCCGCTACCTGCGTTTCGATTTGCTCCTCCGAGAGCGGCGGCAGCCTCTGCTCGAAGGCAGTCCTGATGTACGGCTCGGGCTGGAGCAGGCCCGGGATCGCCCGGCACTCATACGTGTACAGAGAGACGGCCTCTTCCTCGATCCCGGCCCACGGGCGGAACCACGACGCGAGCCCTGCCTTCCGGATCAGGGTGCGGTACGCCGCGCCCAAGACGCGTGCGGCGGGGGCACCCAGGGCCTCCTCCACCCGCGGGATGAGTTCCTTCGGGGGGAAGCGCCGACCCTGCTCCATCTTGGCGACGTACGTCACCGAGTACCGCACGCGCGGCGCGAACTGCTCCTGCGTCAGGCCCCCTTCATCCCGCAGCGCCTTCAAAACGGCGCCAAAGGTCTTGAGGCTGTCCGAGACTTCGGGTTCGCTGTTGTCTGCTCCCATACGTACATCGTCACGCGCGGTGACGATCCCAGTCCAGCGAGTCAACTGGTACAGCGCAAACTGGGTGGGTGTCATACCTGGCCGGAGCCCCGACCTCACCGCAACGCTTCCGCCCATGACCGCACCACAGGACCAAGTCCCCGTCACCGTACGTACGTTCGCACAGCGATTCTCCGCCACCCGGCGCGGGGCCCGGCTCGCCCGGCTTCTGGCCGCGAACCAGTTCGCCTCCTGGGGCCTCGGTCCCAGCGACGCCGCCGTGCTTGTCGTCGCCGAACTGGCCGCCAACGCCGTCCTCCACGGCCGCGTCCCGGGCCGGGACTTCGCCCTGCTGCTGCGGTACGACTACGAGACCGGCCGTCTGGAGATCGAGGTGTCGGACACCCACGACCGCCAGCCCACCCCGAAGGCCCCCACCTGCGTCGACGAACAGGGCCGTGGTCTGCTCCTGGTCGAGGCGCTGGCCGACCGCTGGGGCGTCAAGGAGCGCCGCGGCCCCGGCAAGACCGTCTGGGCCCACATCACCTCACGGGCGACTAGATGTGCTGTCCCGGCACGTTGGTGACGGGCGACGCGCTGTGAGTGGTGCTTGAACGAGGCGAGGGCCTCTGGTTTCGGTGTGGATTGCGACATCTGTACCGGCACCAGGAGGCCCTCGTTGATCCACCGTAACGCCCCGCTGACCCCGACCGGCAGGCTGCGTCTGGCCCGGTGCGTCGTGGAGGACGGATGGCCGCTGCGGCGGGCAGCCGAACGCTTCCAGGTCAGCCACACCACCGCAGCCCGCTGGGCCCACCGCTACCGCCGCCACGGGACAGCTGGCCTGCACGACCGCTCCAGCCGCCCCCACCACTCACCACGCCGGACACCCGCCTCCGTGGAAGAGCGGGTGCTGCGGATACGCCGCGAACACCAGATCGGCCCGCTGCGGCTGGCCGCCCGTGCCCGCGTCGCCGCCTCCACCGCTCACCGCATCCTCCAACGCCACGGCCAACCACCCCTGGCCACGCTGGACCGGGCCACCGGCGAACCCGTCCGCCGCTACGAACGCTCCCGCCCGGCGAACTGATCCATATCGACGTCAAGAAACTCGGCCGCATCCCCGACGGCGGCGGCCACAAAACGCTCGGCCGGGCCGC
>NZ_RIBZ01000118.1:0-2798 GCF_003721215.1 Streptomyces botrytidirepellens | reverse complement strand
GCCACCGGGCTCGGGCGCGGTCGCGTGGTGCGCGTCGCAGCTCCAGCCGGTGCCCACGAGGCGCGCGTAGCCGGGCCCGGCGCCGCGCGCGCGGGCGTGCGCGGCGGACTCCAGGACCAGGACGGCGGCGCCCTCCCCGAAGACCGTGCCGCGCCGGTCGGCGGCGAACGGGCGGCAGCGCTCGGGGTCGATGGCGCCCAGCCGGTTGAAGCAGGCGAGCGCGACCCGCGAGTACGCCTCGGCGCCGCCCGCGAACACCACGTCCGCCTCGCCCGAGCGGATCAGATCGACGGCGACGGACAGCGCGTAACCGCTGGCCGAACAGGCGTTGCTGACGCACGTGTTGGGGCCGCGCGCGCCGAGCAGGCCGCCGACCACCGAGGCGACCGGGAAGACGGGCGCCCAGCGGCCGGAGTCCGGGGCCTTGCCCGTCCACCACGCCTCGTGCAGCTCCGTGTCGCCCATGCCGCTGCTGATCACGACGGCCACCCGGCGCGGATCGACGCTCCCCCACTCGGAGAGCCCGGCGTCCTTCGCCGCCTGCCGGGCCGCCTCGACCGCGAACCGCGAACCGCGCCCCAGCGGCAGCCCCTCCCACTCCGCGGGCCCGTCCGGCACGTCGGCCTCGGGCACCAGATACATCCGCGGATGGTCCATGCGGGCGAGCGGATCGGGCACCCGGGACGGGGCGGTGCGCGCGGTGTGCATGCCGCGCCAGAAGGCGTCGACGCCCGTGCCCAGCGGGGACAGCGCCCCCACTCCGGTGACCGTGATGTCGTCCATCAGGTGCCGCTCGACTTTCCGGACAGCGCGTCCAGCACCCGCTGGTCGAAGGGGACCAGATGCCAGTCGCGGCGGTTCTCGATCAGTGCGTAGCCGTGCACGATGCCGCCCGTGGCGGTGAGGGTGAGCGCGCCGTCGCGGACCGCGTAACAGTCCATGCGGGCGGTGTAGGTGAGGTCCTTGAAGATCTCCTCCACCGTGTAGACGGTGTACAGGTCCTCTTCCATCAGCGCCTCGTCGGTGACGCGTATCCAGGAACGCGGCACGACGGGTATCCACCGACGCTCGTCCAGCAGCGTCTTGATGGAGATCCCGCGGGACTTCACGAAACGGTCCTTGGCCTCCTCCATCAGCCGCAGATAGCCGGACATCTGGAGCCGCTCGGTGAAGTGGCAGTAGGGGTAGGCGATGTTCCACTTCCAGGCGTGGGCGTTACGGCCCTCCGTGAGCGCCGCCAGTACGGCGTCCTCGTCGCCGCCCGGCAGCGCCCGGGGCGACTCGGCGGGTGCCCCTTCGCCCAGCCGGTCCACCGTGAACCGGCCGAACTCGCCGGGCGGTTCGGCGGGCCCCGTCAGATACGAGTCGGCGCGCAGCGAGACCCGGACCTTGGCGGTGACGGCCTTGAGGACGGAGCCGTCGCGCACGACCCGGAGGGTCACCCGGAAGGCGAGCGCCGTATCGCCGTCGGAGGTGTGCGGCACCACCTCGGCCTCGGCGTCGTCGTCCATGTGGAAGGCGTGCAGGATGCGGCTGTCCAGCGCCACGATGTCCAGCCCGAGGCCGTGTTCCTCGTACAGCCGGCGGGCGGGCGCCCCGCAGCGGGCGAAGTGGACCAGCACCGCTTCCTCGATGAGGTAATTGACGTGCTTGAAGCCGATCCACGTGCAGATGTTGGAGCCCTCGTACCGCGGTCGCAGCCGCACCGTGGTGGTGTCGGCCAACAGGGCCTTCGTCGACATCGGCGGGGCGGCGGCTCTCATCAGGTGCACTCCATCGCTGAATTCGCTGAATTCGCAGAAACCACGGACATCGCGGAAAACCCGGAAACCTCAGAGACCTCAGAGACCTCGGAAGGGGACGCGCCCGGCCCGCGCAGCAGCAGCCCGGCCACGGCGTCCGCCGTGTCGTCGCCGCTGGTGATCAGCGCCTCGCCCGCTCCGGCTCCGGCCCCTTCCGTGCCGAGCCAGCCGACCGCGGCGGCGCACTGGAGGACGCCGAGCGCGCCGGAGGCGCGGCCCACGGCGGTGGTGACGTCGTGGCGCGGTACGGCCGGGGGCACGGGTGCGCCGATGTCGGCGCCCGGCTCCTCGTAGCGCTCCGGGGTGAACCAGACGCCCGGCCCCTCGCCGCCCTCCGGCAGCAGCGCCCGGACGCAGCCCGCGAGACCCGCCCGGCGCTCGTACGGCCCCAGGACGGCGACGGCGCGCCCCCCGCGCTCCTCCGCCCAGCGCGCGCCCTCCACGACGAGGGCGGCCGCGCCGTCCAGCAGGTCGTCGGCGGGGCGGGCGAGCAGGTCCTCCACGACGGCGTTGTGGGTCTCCACACCGACTACCAGGGCGCGGCGGACGCGGCCCGCGGCCACGAGCGTCGCCGCCCAGTGGACGGCGTCGAGACCGGACGTCGCCCCGTTGCACAGCATCAGGTTGGGGCCGCGCAACCCGTGCCGGATGGCGACCCAGGAGGCGATCACATTGCTGGAGGCGTTGGGCAGGCTCATGGGGCTCAAGGAGCGGGCCGAATCCTCGGCGATGGCGGCGGCGGTGAGGCACGCGGTGTCGAGGTTGCCCAGGTTGGAGCTGGCCACGACGCCGACGGTGTCACCCGGCACGGTCAGCTCCCCGCCGTCGGCGCTGTCCGCGGGGACGAGGACGGCGTCGCGTAACGCGTCGAGCGCGGCGCACAGGGCGAGTTGGGTCGCCCGGTCCTTGTAGCGGTGCCCGCGGCGGCCGATGCGGGCGCCGGTGTCGAACGGCCCGGGCGCGCGCCCGGGGGCGTGCGCGCCGCGCAGCAGCGCG
>NZ_RIBZ01000154.1:0-129006 GCF_003721215.1 Streptomyces botrytidirepellens | reverse complement strand
CCGCCGTGACGGTCACTCACGGCGGCGGGCGGCGGCGTTGCGAACGCGTCAGGAGACCAGGAAGTCGGCCTTGCCCTCCTTGGCGCCCTGGATGAACGCGGTGATCTCGCTGCGGGTGTAGATGAGCGCCGGACCGTCCGGATCCTTGGACTGACGGATCGCGACCCGGCCGTCGTCCAGCTTCATGACCTCGACGCAGTTGCCGCCGTTGCCACCGCTCCACGGCTTGCGCCACCCTTCGGTGCCGAGGTCGGTGGCGCGCATGCCGTTGTAGATGCGATCCATGCAGATCAGAGCTCCTTGCGGAAATCGCGGAGGATTTCCTTTGTGCGTCGTGCGGTTGCCGCCTGGGCCGCCATGCGGTCCATGGCCTCCAGGTGCGAGGCCACCTCGATGCGTTCATCGAGGTAGACGGCGCCGGTGAGGTACTCGACGTAGACCATGTCCGGCAGTTCGGGAACAGCGAAGCGGAAGAGGACGAAGGGCCCGTAGGTGCCCGGATGGTGACCTGAGGCGAACTCCGAGATCTGCAACGTCACATGCGGCATCTCGGTGCTCTCCAGCAGCCGGTCCACCTGTCTGCGCATCACCGAAGGCTCGCCGACGGGTCTGCGCAGCACGGTCTCGTCCATCACGACCCACAGGCGGGGCGCCTCCGGGCGGTTCAGCAGCGACTGGCGCTCCATGCGCAGCGCCACATGCCGCTCGGCCTCCTCGGGCCCGGCCTTGCCGATGGCGCCGGTCTGCATGACGGCGCGGGCGTAGTCCTCGGTCTGGAGCAGACCGGGGACGAAGTGCGGCTCGTACGCCCGGATCATCTCGGCCGCTCCCTCCAGGCTGACGTGCACGCTGAACCAGTCCGGCAGGATGTCGTGGAACCGCTGCCACCAGCCGGGTCGGTTGGCCTCCTCGGTGAGGGAGATGAACGCTTCCAGCTCCGAGCCGATGACCCCGTAGGAGTCCAGGAGCATCCGCACGTAGGGCACCTTGAGGGCGACCTCGGCGGTCTCCATGCGGCGGACGGTGGCCGGGGCGACCCGGAGCACCTGCGCGGCCTGTTCGCGCTTGAACCCCGCCTTCTCGCGCAGCTCCTGGAGACGCTTCCCGAGGACGACCTGGCCCACGGTCGGGGCCGACCGCGGTTCGCTCACCTTGCTACCTCCCCTGCCCCCGTGGCTGATGCTCGCAGTCTGCCATGTCCAGTGAGGCCCGGACACACTGCACAAGCAACTCTGCACAATTCAGAGTGTTACTTGCCATGTGCGCGCGGCCGTCGGGATAGTTGCTTCATGATCCCGTTACTGAGGCCGCCGCTAGCGAGCTACGACGCGGTGGGGGTGGCCGAGCGGTACGGGCCCGCGGTCATGGCACGGCTGCCCCGGGTGGGCTGCGTCCTGGCCGCCGGTGGCCGCTGGTGGTGGATCGTGCCGTCCCAGTCGGACGTCGGCGTCAACTGGCCCTCGGCGGCCGTCTACGCGGTCGGCGCCGTGCCGACCGGCCCGCCGCCCGGGCGGCGGACCGGCCGGGCGGCCGAGGGACCGCGGGTGGTGCACTCACCGGACGACGGCGTGCCCTACACCCACCCGCTGCTGCTGCACATCGCCCTCTGCGCGGTGGCCGGGGTGTCCCCGGCCTGGCCGCGCGAGGACCGGCGCTCCGGGTCATGACGTGCCGTCGTCCGTCTGGAGATACGCGGCCGGGCGCGGGTAGCGCATCAGCGCCGGCCCGGAACCGTCCGGGTCCTTGTCGGCATCGGCGGGCCGGGCCGGGGGCGAGGACCTCAGCTCGGCGGGGTCGTAGTCGATGACCTGGGTCTGCTCCGCCGGGGTCGGCTCCGGCACGGCGTTCTGCTCGGGCCGGAAGAGCGGGATCTGGTCGAGCGCCGTCTGCTCCGCGGACGAGGGCCCCTGCGCGTACCCGGCCATCCCGCCCTGCGCCGGGGCCTGCGGCTGGACGACCGGGATCTGACCGGTCTCGGCCTGCGCCATCTGCATCTGCGCGCTCTGCGCCTGCGGGACCTGCGCCTGCGGGGTCTGGACCTGCGGGTTCTGGGCCATCTGGAGGTAGGGCGCCTGGCCCTGCGCCGCCTGGGGCTGCGGCGCCGGGGCCTGCTGCATCTGCCCCATCTGGGGCTGCTGCATCGCCGCCTGCTGCATCTGCTGCTGAGCCTGGGCCATCTGCTGAGCCATCTGCTGGGCCTGCTGCATCTGGTCCATCTGCTGCATCTGCTGCATCTGCTGCATCGGCTGCTGGGGTATCTGCTGCTGCATCGGCGCCTGGTACAGGGGTGTCTGGACCGGGGGAGTGGCGACGTACGCGGGGGCCAGCTCGGCGGGCGGCTGCGACGGCGACTGCCCGGACGACACCGACTGCCCGTACGGGTCGGACTGCCCGTACCCGTCCGAGGCGATGCCCTGCGGCGCGGGCAGGGCGTTCGCCGAGTACAGCTGCTGCTGCGGGGCCTGCTGCGGCGCCTGCTGCATCTGCTGCATTTGCAGGATCTGCTGCATCTGCTGCGGGGTCTGCTGGGTCGGCGGCTGGGGTTCGGGGGCGACGGGGGCCGCGGGCAACTGCGGCATCTGCTGGTACTGGTAGTCCAGCTGCTGGACCGGGCCGGAGTAGAGCGGCGTCTGGAGGTCCCAGCCGCGCTGCTGGTCGTAGGAGACCTGGGGGGCGTAGTAGGAGGTGCCGTAGAGCACGGTGCTCAGCCCGGTCAGCAGCCGCTGCACATCCGGCTGGGAGCGCACCACCAGCCGCATGAACTGGCTGCTGCTGCCCAGCTTGTTGCCGCATTCGCGGACCAGGACGCCGTGCTGGGTGAGGAGTTGGTCGCGCACCCAGGCGCCGTCCGTGCCGCCCGGCAGCTTGACGAAGACGAAGTTGCCCTGGGAGGGGAAGACCGTCATCCCGGGGAGCCCGGCCAGCTGGGTGGTCATCTCCTGCCGGTCGCGGCTGAGCATGCGCAGGCTCTGCACGTACTCCTGCCGGTACCGCTTGAGCATGAAGACGATGACCTCGGCGAAGGAGTTCAGGTTCCACTTCGGCAGCCGGGAGCGGATCTGCACGGCCAGCGCCGGATTGGCGACGAGATAGCCGAAGCGGACGCCGTGCAGTCCGAAGCTCTTGCCGAGGCTGCGCAGGACGATGACGTTGGGCCGCAGGATCGCCTCGTCCACGACGCTCGGATACGCCTCGGCGTCGGCGAACTCCAGGAAGGACTCGTCGATCACCACCAGGTCCAGATCGGACAGCGCGTCCATGAGGCCGATGACGGCCTGGCGCGACAGCAGCCCGCCGTCGGGGTTGTTGGGATTGCAGATGACGGCGACCCGCGAGCCCCGGGACCGGACGAATTGGACGAACGCCTGCGGGTCGAGCGCGAATCCGCTCATCTCCGGGAGCTGGAACATGTCGACCCGTTTGCCGGTCTCCATCGGCTGGTCCGTCCACCGGCCGAAGGTGGGAATCGGCACCGCGAGGCTTTCCTTCACCAGCAGATGGTCGATCCAGGTGATCAGCTCGGTCGAACCGTTGCCCATCGCCATGGTCTGCGGTTGCAAGCCCAGCACATCGGCCAGTTCGGCGGTGATGGTGTCCGCGGAACTCGGGTAGTACGTGAGGATCTCCCGCAGCCTGACCGCCATCACGGCGAACATGGCGGGGGTGGGGAAGTACGGATTGCAGGGGATGCAGAAGTCCACAAGCTCCTGTCCGCCACCCGTGATCCCGGCGCGGTTGAGCGCGAAGAAAGACGGGCTGTGGGCGGTGCCACGGAAGAGTTCCATGGCATCACCGGAATTGCCGACTGCGGCAACAGTCACGGCGGGACCTCCTCGGTCGCAAGGGGTCGTGCAATCACGACCGTTGCGGCTCGTCCCTCGAGCCTGACGCATGATCCCAAAAACGTGGGGGACCTGAGGATTTTCGTGGGGTGTGCGCGAAACCGAGGGACAGGTGTGCCCTGATCGAATAAAATTCCGCCTCTCGCTCACGCTGTCGCCCGCTCTTCCGGAGCGGCGGTGGCGGTCGGAGCGTCAGGCGGGGTCGTCCGGCGGACGCTCGCCGTCGGTGAGGGCGGCCCGGTCCTGGTGCGCTACCCACACAGCTACCTGAGCACGCGAGCTGAAACCAAGTTTGCTCAAAATGTGCTCAATATGGCCCTCGGCGGTCCGCTGTGCTATCACGAGCGCCGCGGCGATCTCCTTGTTGCTGAGCCCCTGCGCGACCAGCTGGGCGATCTCGGTCTCCCGGGGCGTCAGCGGCGACGGCCGCTCGGGTGCCGCCGGCTCCCCGCTGGGCAGTTGGTCCTCCAGCGCGTAGACCAGCGCTTGGTCGTACGGGAGCCGGGCCCCCTGTTTGACGGCCGCGTGGTACGCCGGTCTGCCCAGCGCCCGGGCCACGTCCGCCTCGCACTCGTCGTGGTAGTGGACCAGGTGCCCGTAGCCGGACAGCGAGGCGCCGATCGACTGCCAGACGGTCCGTGC
The DNA here is from genome assembly GCF_003721215.1 of Streptomyces botrytidirepellens. Lineage (NCBI taxonomy): Bacteria > Bacillati > Actinomycetota > Actinomycetes > Kitasatosporales > Streptomycetaceae > Streptomyces > Streptomyces botrytidirepellens. The sequence goes on along the minus strand of NZ_RIBZ01000154.1, from coordinate 124,522 downwards.
GATGCCCAGCAGCCGGGCCGACCGCCGGTAGTCCCGGTCGGTGGCGGCGATCCAGGCCAGCACCTCGAGGTTGACCCCCACGCCCAGCGGATCGTCGAGCGAGCGGTTGAAGGTCAGGCTGTCCCTCTCCAGGGCGGCCGCGCGGGCGGTGTCGCCCTGGCGCCACACCTCGACGCCGAGCGCCATCATCGTGTACGCCCGGTGCCAGCCCTCCCCGTAGGCGTCGCACACCTCGAGCGACTCCTCGCCGAGCGCGATCGCGCGCGGCGAGTCGCCGATGAAGGAGTGGGCCAGGGAGAGCCGGATGAGGGCCAGCGCGAGCCCGACCGGATCGCCGGTGGCCCGGTGGCGGGCCACCGCCTCCTCGTAGAGCGCGATCGCGGACCGGGCGTCGCCCCGGTACATGGCGACCATGCCGGAGTAGAGCGCCGCGTACGCCAGGACCGGGGCCAGGCCGAGCCGTTCGCCGAGGGCCCGGCTCTCCTCCAGCATGGCCGCGGCCGCCTTGGTGTCGGACTGGATGATGGCCAGCCAGCTGTTGGTCCACAGCGCGCGCGCCCGCACCTCGGTCGGCTCCGGGCAGGCGGCGAGCCCCTGGTCCAGCCAGCGCCGTCCCTCTCCGAGGTAGTAGCTGGTGATCCAGTGGTAGAGGAGGTCGGCCGCGATCCCCAGTCCGCAGGCGGTCTCCTCCGGCTCCGCGAAGCTGGCTTCCAGGGCGCTGCGCAGATTGGCGTGCTCCAGCTGGAGCCGGGTGAACCACTGCACCTGGGCCGGGCCGAACAGCGCGGCGCGCGCGTCGGCGGCCAGCTGCCGGTAGTAGTCGCGGTGCCGCCGCAGCCGGTCGGGCTCCTCCCCGGCGGCGGCGAGCCGTTCCCGGCCGTACTGGCGCAGCGTGTCCAGCATCCGGTAGCGCACCGTGGTGCCGTGCTCCTCCCGGAGCAGCACCGACTTGTCCACCAGCTCGGTCACCAGGTCCAGGACGTCCTCGCGGGCGATGCCGTCGCCCGAGCAGACCGCCTCGGCCGCCTCCAGGTCCAGGGTTCCGGAGAACACCGAGACCCGGGCCCACAGCAGCCGCTCCCGCTCGGTGCACAGGTCATGGCTCCAGTCGATCAGCGCCCGCAGCGTCTGGTGGCGGGGGAGCACCGACCGGGAGCCGGTGGTCAGCAGCCGGAAGCGGTCGTCGAGGCGGTCCAGCAGCTGCTGGACGGACAGGGCGCGCAGCCGTACGGCGGCCAGCTCGATCCCGAGCGGGATGCCGTCCAGCCGTCGGCACACCCGCTCCACGGCGTCCCGGTTGGTGTCGGTGACGGCGAAGCCCGGCAGGATCGACCCGGCCCGCTCGACGAACAGCCGCACCCCGTCGCACTGGGCCAGCGCCGCGGTGGACAGCCGTGGCCCGGTGGCATCGGGCAGGGCCAGTGCCGGAACGGCGAGGGTCTGCTCACCGGCGGTGCCCAGCGCCTGCCGGCTGGTGGCCAGGATGCGCAGCCGGGGGGCCGCCCGCAGCAGCCGGTCGGCGAGCAGCGCACAGCCCTGGATCAGGTGCTCGCAGTTGTCCAGGACGAGCAGCACCTGCTTCTCGCGCAGATGGTCCACGAGGACGTCCAGCGGCGGCCGGGCGGACTGGTCCCGGACCTCCAGGGCCTCGGTCACGCTCTGGGCGAGCAGATCCGGGGTCTCCAGGGCGGCCAGTTCGACCAGCCAGACCCCGTCGGCGAACGCCCGGCGCGCGTCCTCGGCGACCCGCAGCGCCAGCCGGGTCTTGCCGACCCCGCCCACCCCGGTGAGGGTGACCAGCCGGGAGGTGGACAGCATCCGTCGGGCCTCGGCCGCCTCGTGCCGACGCCCCACGAAAGTCGTCACCTCGGCCGGCAGCCTGCCTGCCTGCCGCCCGGTCGGGGTGCTCGTCGCCACCGCACCCATGGATGCCTCGCACCGGCCTCGGGCGGGCGGGAGTTCCCCGCTCGGCCCGAACGGTTACTGTCCAGGCTATGCCCGAGCGGCGGCCCCCGCAGCCCGTGGACGTGCCTCGTAGCTGCCTCGTGGCTCCGTCATCGCCTCCCTCGCGGACGTCACCGACGGCGAGCGGCGGTCGCTCGGCGTGACCGGCCGGGGCCCGTCAGGGGCGGATCAGGTAGCCATCCGGGGAGATCTCCCCTCCTCGCGGTCCGGTCCGCCGTTCCATCCTGGTGTCTGTGCAAGTGCTCCGCCGAACTCCGGCGGAAGATCGAAGGTTCGCCATGTGCCTCCATCAGCCCCCGTGTCCCCCCGCCGACGCCCCCGACCATGATTCGGCGCGTCTGGTGGCCTTCCACCCCGAACAGGGGTGGAGCCTGCTCTGCAACGGAGTGGTGATCTTCGCGGACACGGGTGAACTGCTCCCTGACGGGCGCGTCATCCCGGCGCCCCGTTCCTGCCCCGACCAGGCGGGATGAAGTACGACGAAGGGAGAAGCGATAGAGAACTCCACGCCTCGTACCCACAGAGTGATACGGAACGGCCCGGGGACGGAACGGTGAACGCCCTCACCACACCTTCCGCCTCCGGGCCACTGCGCGTCCCTGCGCGTCTGTGGAGAACTCTGCGCGTCTCCGTGGGTCTTAGCGATCGACGTTGATCGCCTGGATGCTGTTCGTGTAGCCTGATGATCGCGCCGAGTAATTTACTTGTGCGAATTTTGACACCATCGGGGGTGCGAGGGGGCCACTGTGCTGGACCGGGCCAACGATTCCGGTTTACCCAGCCTGCTGGTCGGCCGCACCAGTGAGCTGACCGTGCTGACGAGTCACGCGGAGGCCGCCTGCGCCGGGCGGTCCGGTCTGGTGGTGCTTTCCGGGCCTGCCGGAATCGGCAAGACCAGCTTGCTGCGCGCCTTTCTCGACAGCGACACGTGCCGGAAGATGACCGTTCTGCACGGCACCTGCGGCCAGGTCGTGGCCGGTTCCGGTTACGGCGGTGTACGCGCCCTCTTCGGCCCGCTCGGGCTGACTGCCGACGACGCCCACGACTCCCCGCTGCTCCAGGGCAGCGCCCGCCGCGCCCTGCCCGCGCTCGCCCCCCGCCCCGGCGGCGAGGAGCCGCCCTCGCCCGCGACCGCCTACCCCGTGCTCCACGGGCTCTACTGGCTCGCGGTGAACCTCATGACGCAGGGCCCGCTCGTCCTCGTCCTCGACGACGCGCACTGGTGCGACGAACGTTCGCTGCGCTGGATCGATTTCCTGTTGCGGCGCGCCGACCACCTGCCGTTGCTCGTGGTGCTCGCCCAGCGCACCGAGGCGGAGCCCGTCGCGCCCGCCGCGCTGGCCGACATCGTTGCCCAGCCCCGCTCCTCGGCGATCCGGCTCGGCCCGCTGACCGACGCCGACGTGGCCGAGCTGGCCCGGCAGATCTTCCCGCTCCCCGTCGCGCCGTCCTTCGTCGAGCGCGTGGCCGCCGTCTGCGGCGGCAACCCCCTCACCGTCACCCGGCTGCTGCACGAGCTGCGGGCCAAGGGGGCGCGGCCGGACGACACCGGGATCCGCGAGATCGCCGAGGTCGGCCAGTACGTGGTCGCCCAGTCGGTGCACGCGCTGTTCGAGCGCCAGCCGGGCTGGGTCCGGGACGTGGCCACCGCGATCGCCGTGCTCGGCGAGGAGGACCCGGAGCACATCGGCGCCCTCGCCGCGGTGCCCGCCGCTCGCGTCGAGGAGGCCGTGGCGCTGCTGCGCGACGCCGAGATGGTGGCGCCCGACCGCCCCGACCTCGCCCATGACGTGGTGCGCTCGGCCGTGCTCGACGCCGCCGGGGCCGACGCGCTGGCCGGTCTCCGGGGCCGGGCCGCCCAGCTGCTCAGCGACATCGGCCGGCCCGCCGAAGAGGTCGCCAACCAGGTGCTGCTGGTGCCCGGCACCCCCCAGCCGTGGATGCGCTGGGTGCTGCGGGAGGCGGCCGCCCAGGCCACGAACCGTGGCGCGCCCGAGGCCGCCGCCCGCTATCTGCGCCGGGTCCTGGAGGCCGAGCCCGACAGCGTGGCCGCCCATGTCCAGCTGGCCGGGGCGCTCGCGGAGACCCACCCGGTGGAGGCGATCGGGCTCCTGAAGGACGCCCTCGACCTCACCGCCGACCTGCGGGCCAAGGCACCGATCGCCGTCCAACTCGCCATGACCTGCCTGACGGTGCAGCAGTCCCCGGCCGCCGTAAGGACGCTCGGCGGCGTGCTGGACGCGCTGGAGACCGAGTTGGGGCCCGACCCCGAACCCCGCGACCGCGAACTGGTCACCCTCGTCCGGTCCGCGCTGCTGATCAGCGGATGCGACGAGAAGGCGACGCTCACCACGGTCCGGGAACGGTTCGCGCAGCTCGCCGAACCCGCCGGGGACACGCCCGCGCAGCGGCAGTTGCTGGCCATGATGACCGTGCTCAGCGCGATGGAGGGCACCTCCGCGGAGCGTACGGTGCGGCAGGCCCGCCGCGCCCTGCACCCGTCGGGCGTGGCCCTCGGCAACTGGTCGCTGCTGTTCTCCGCGTTCACCCTGAGCCTGGCCGACGAGGTCGAGGACGCGATGGAGGCGCTGGACCGCTCGCTGCGGTACGGCCAGGAGAACGCCGCGGTGTGGTCGTACGTCCTCACCCTCTCCACCCGGGCCCTGATGCTGCACGGCCTCGGGGCGATGCCGGACGCGCTGGCCGATGCCCAGACCGCCGTCGAGATCACCAGCCACGAGCGGTGGGGCAGTCATATGACGATGCCTCAGATCGCGCTGGCGACCGTCCTGATCGACCGGGGCGAGCCCGAACGTGCCGAGGAGCTGCTGGGCCAGGTCACCCGGCCGAACCTGGACGGGTTCGTCATGGAGTACCACTGGTACCTGATGGCCCGCGCCCGGGCCCGCTGGGCACTCGGCGACGGCCGGACCGCGCTGCGGCTGCTGCTCGACTGCGGCTCGTCCCTGGAGGAGACCGGATTCGCCAACCCGTGCTTCATCCCCTGGTGGGCCGAGGCGGCGTGGATCTACGCCGCCGAGAAACGCGCCGACGAGGCCCGGGACGTCGTCGACCACGGCACCGAACTCGCCCGCCGGTGGGGTACCCCGCGCGCCCTCGGACTCGGCGCGCTCGCCCGCGGCATGACCACCCGCGGAGAGACCGGCGTCGGCCTGCTCACCGAGGCCGTCGCGCACCTGTCGGCCTCACCCGCCCGCGCCGAGCACGCCCGGGCCGAATTCATGCTCGGCACCGCCCTGCTGGACGCCGGGGACTCCCGCGGCGCCCGCGAACACCTGCGGGCCTCCGCCGACCTGGCTCAGAGCTGCGGCGCGCTGGCGCTCGCCAAGGCCGCGCGGCGGCGGCTGGTCGCCGCGGGCGGCCGGATGCGCGAGATCACCGGCTCCCCGGTGGACCTGCTCACCGGCACCGAGCGCAAGGTCGCCACCCTCGCCGCGGCCGGGGCGGGCAACCGGGAGATCGCCCAGTCGCTCTTCGTCACCGTACGCACCGTCGAGACGCATCTCACGAGCGTCTACCGGAAACTGGGGCTGACCCAGCGGGCCGAACTGGCCTCGGTGCTGCGCGCGCAGAGCGTTCCGCACCCCCAGGCTCCGGCCTGGGTGTCCGCGGCACGCGGCCGTGGCTGAGCGCGGCGGCCCGGCGCTTCTCCGCACTCCCGATATGTGATCGGCATATAGTCACTCCATGCAGCTCAACGGGCTCCCGTTCCCCGGCCGCGAACGAGAGCAGGCGGTGCTGGCCTCGGTCGTCACCGACCTGGCGGCAGGTCGTCCGGCTGTCGTCACCGTCTCCGGCCGGCCCGGCTTCGGCCAGGGCCCGCTGCTGCGCTGGACGGCCGAACTCGCCGAGGAGCGCGGGCTGCGCGTCCTGCGCGCCCAGGCCACCCTGGGCGAGAGCAGGCTGCGCTACGGCGTGGTGGAGCAGCTCCTGACCACCATGGACGGGCTGACCGACAGCTCGCCGGGGGCGCTGGCCGTACCGGAACGGGACGACCGCCTGCCCGGCCTGGCCGAACTGCTGCGCAGCGCCCGCGACCGGCCGACCCTGGTGGTGGTCGACGAGGTGGAATGGCTGGACCCGGACTCCCGGCGCTGGTTCGGGGCCCTGGTGCGGCGGCTGCCCGGGATGCCGGTGTCGCTGCTGGCCAGCAGCAGCGGCGTCAGCCACTGGGGCTGGTGCGGCGGTTTCCCCTTCCCCGGGCCGGTGCCCTCCCGGCAGCTCGCGCTGTCCGCGTTCACCCTGCGGGACGTCGCCACCCTGGTGACGACCGTGTGCGGCACACCCGGGCAGGAACCGTTCAACACGGCCGCCTGCGAGATCAGCGCGGGCAACCCCATGGTGCTGCACGAGGCGCTGCGCCAGTTCACCGCCCGCGGATACCCACCGGTCGCCGAACGGGTCCCGGAGCTGCGTGCGCTCATCGAGGCCATCTGCGGCGAGTACGTCGCCCGCGCCCTCAGCGGACTGTCCGACACCGCCGTCGCCGTCGTGCGCGCCCTGGCCGTCTGCGGTGAACTCCTCGACCTGCCCCAGCTGTACGCGCTCGCGGGCCCCCGCGCGGCGAGCGAACCCGGTCTCGGCGCGGCGCTGGAGGCCAGCGGCCTCGCCACAGCCTCCGACACCGGGCTGCGGCTGTGCTGTCCGGAGGCGCGGAAGTGGATCCTGGAGGAGATGACCGCCGCCGAGCGGGCCGAACTGCACGCCCGGGCCGCCGAACTCGCCCACCGGGCTGCCCTGCCCGACGAGGACATCGCCCGGCTGCTGCTCGACGCCCGCCCGCTCGGCGAACCCTGGGTGATCCATGTGCTGCGCCGCACCTGCGCCGCCACGCTCCGCGCCGGCCGCCCCGACCGCGCGATCGCCTGCCTCTCCCGCGCCCTGGAGGAGCCGCTTGACCCGGCCGAGCGCGCCCAGCTGGGCCTGGAGCTGGCCGCCATCGAGGTGCTGACCGCCCCCGAGGCGAGCGACCGGCGGCTGGCGGAGATCGTCCGCAGCGGCGGCGACGCGCCCGCCCGGGCCCGGGTGCGCGCCGCCGACCTGGGACTCACCCGCGGCGGCGTGGAGAGCCTGCGGTCCGCCGTGGCGCACGCGCTGCCCACCGCCCAGGGCGCCGAACGGGAGGCCCTGGCCGGGCTGTTCCGGCTCACCGAACGCGGCAGCGCCGACGACGCCGACCTGCTGCTGCCCGAGATCCCCCCGCTGCCCGCCCGCCCCACCGACCCGGCACAGGCCGCCGCCCGCGCCCGGCAACTCGCCCTGCACGGCGAGGACCTGCCCACCGCCAGGGCGCTGGCCCGGCTCGCGTTCACGGGCGAGCCCGGCAGCGACGTACTGATCCTGCCCCGGATCACGGCCGGGCGGATCCTGCTCCTGACCGACGACCTGGACGAGGCCGAGGCGCGGCTGGACGCCCTGCACGTCGACTTACGGCGGCGCAAAGCCCGGGCCGCCGCCGCACTCGTGCTGGCCGTCCGGGGCGAACTGAACCTGCGGCAGGGGCGGCTCGACGCGGCCGAACGCGACGTCGCCGCCGCCGGGCGCGCACTGCCCCACGCCCACTGGCATCCGTACCACGTCTCCTATCTGGCGGGGCTGCGGATCACCGTCGCCCTGGACGGCGGCCGCATCGACGAGGCCAGGGAATTGGCCGACGCGCCCGTCCCGGCCGGGGCACAGGACAGTGTGTCCTTCGGCCATCTGCTGTTCGCCAGGGCGCTGGTGGCCTCCCGGGACGGCCGGCTGCCGGAGGCGCTGGAGCTGTTCCGTGCCTGCGGCAGGCGGCTGCTGCGCCACGACCGTGCCAACCCCGCCCTGATGCCCTGGCGTTCGATGGCCGCCGAGGTGTGCCACGCGCTCGGCGACCACGAGGAGGCACAGCGGCTGTGCCGGGAGGAGATCGCGCTGGCCCGGCGGTGGGGCGCGGCCGGCACCCTCGGCGTGGCCCTGCTGGGCGCCGGGCGGGTGGCCCGCGAGGCCCGTGCCCACCGGCTCCGCGAGGCCGTGCACAGCCTGCGCCCCACCGCGGCACGGCTCGCCTACGCCGGGGCGCTGATCGATCTGGCCACCGCCGAACTGGACGCGGGGGACCGGCAGGCCGCCGCGCCCCTGGTGGCCGAGCTGTTCACGTTCACCACCACCCACCGGCCCTCCAGCAGGCTGGCCGGGCGGGTGCGTACGCTCGCCGAACGGCTGGGCCAGTCCGCCGCGCCCGGGCCCGGCCCGCACCCCGCCTGGGCGACGCTGACCGAACCCGAGCGGCGCACCGCCACCCTCGCCGGACTCGGCCACGGCAACCGCGAGATCGCCGAGATGCTGTCGGTGACCCGGCGCACCGTGGAGCTGCGGCTCAGCGGCGCGTACCGCAAACTGCGGATCGGCGGGCGCGCGGAACTCCACGCACTGGTGCGGGCGACGGAGGGATACGGCACGGATGTCGCTTGAGCCCGCAACGGAGGGATACGGCACGGATGTTGCATGAGCGGGACACCGAGGCGGCACAGGTCACGGACGCCCTGGAGGCCGCCGCCGCGGGCACCTCGTCGCTGCTGCTGATCACCGGCCCGCTCGGCATCGGCCGGACCGCGCTGCTCCAGCGGTTGCCCCAGCTGGCCGGGGAGGACGTCCGCGTCCTGCGCGCCAACGCAGCCCCGATGGAGCAGGACTTCGCCTTCGGCGTGGTCCGTCAGCTCTTCGACAGCCTGCTGACCGGAGCCCCGCCCGAGCAGAGCGAACGATGGCTGCGGGACCACGGCGACTTCGCCCGCATGGTTTTCGCCGACGACGCCCTGCCGCTGGGCGAGTCCGGCTCCGTCGGCCTGTCCGAGACGGTGCTGAACGGACTGCGCTCCCTGCTCGCAGACGTCGGCGCCGACCACCCGCTGCTGATCCTGGTGGACGACCTCCAGTGGGTGGACGCACCCTCGCTGCGCTGGCTCGCCTACCTGGTCAAGCGGTTGCACGGGCTGCGCGCCGTCCTCGTCTGCGCCCTGCGCGACGGCGATCCGGGGGCCCGGCGGCTGACGCTGCGCGAGATCACCGACTCCGCGCAGCGGGTGCTGCGCCCGGCGCCGCTGTCCGTCGCGGCCGCCAGGGCGATGGTCCTCGACCAGTTCGGCGAGCCGGGCGACGAGGACTTCGCCCGCGCCTGCCACGAGATCTCCGCGGGCAACCCGCTCTTCCTGAGGTCGGTCCTGGTGACCCTCGCCGCGGCCGGCCACAGCCCCACCGCCGGGCACGTCGAGACGGCCCGCCGGCAGCGCCCCGCCCAGCTGCGCGAGTGGCTGGCCGGTTGCATGCGCACCCAGCCGCAGCCGGTACGGGACCTGGCCGCCGCGATCGCCGTCCTCGGGGACCAGGGCGAACCGGACCTGATGGCCCGGCTGGCGGGCCTGGACCCGATCGGCTTCGCCGCCGCGCTGCGCGTCCTCGGCCAACTCGGCCTGCTGGCGGCCGAGAAGGAGCCGCGCTTCCTCCACCGCGTGGTGCAGGACGCCGTCGAGTCCTCGATGACCGTCGCCGAGCGGGACCGGTTGCACGACGCGGCCGCGGCCCTCCTCTACCGCAACGGCTCCTCCGCCGAGCTGGTCGCCGCCCAGCTGATGGCCGTCACCGCCTCACAGCACCCCTGGGCGGTCGAGGTGCTGCGGGCCGCGGCCGACACCGCGCTGCGCCGGGGCGCGCCGGACATCGCCACCCGCTATCTGCGGCGCGCGCTGCTGGACGCCTCGCTGTCCGGCGAGTCCCGCGGGCGGCTGCTGATCGACCTGGCCACGGCGGAGCGCGGATGGGACCCGGCCGCGTGCGAGCGCCACATCTCCCAGGCGATACCCCTGCTGACCACCCCGCGCCAGCGGGCCGCCGCAGCGCTGCGGATCTCCCCGACCGTCGTGGGGGTGTCGCCGCCGGCGGTCCTCGACCTGTTCCACCAGGTCGCCGAGGACTTGGGCCCCGCGGCCGCCCTCGACGGCTCGGCGCGCGACGTGGCCCTGCGGCTGGAGGCGCGGCTGTGGTACGCCGGGTACGAGGACCCGGCGGAGCTGGCCGCGGCCGTGGAGCGGCTGTCCGCGCTGGGCGAGGAACCGCCGCTCGGCTCGACCGCCGAACGTGAGCTGGCCGTCGTGCTGCTCGACGCCGCGATGCTCACGACCCGGCGCCCGGCCGCCGAGGTCGCCCGGCTCGCGGGGCGCGTCCTGGAGCGGGAACCGGCCACCGCGGACCGGGTCCACTCACCGCTGCCGCTGGTCGCCGTCGCGATGGTCGCCGCCGACTCGGTACGGGGCATCAACTCCTGGCCGGAGCCCGAGCGGCACTCCTCGCGGCAGGACGTCACGGCCGTCGACGCGCTCGTCCACGCCGAACAGGCGCTGATGCTGCTCGCGCGTGGCCGGGTGGCCCGGGCCCGGGAGCCCGCCGAGCGCGCGATGCGGCTGGCCGGGGCGCACTGGCCGGAGGCCGGGATCCTCGCCACCGTCGCCCTCACCGGCGTCGCCCTGGAGCTGGAGGACAGCGAACTGGTCGAAGGGCTGCTGGACGAGGCCGGGCGGCGCCGGTCCGCCAGCCTCGCGCTCACCGCCTCGCTCCAGCTCCTCAAGGCGTCCCAGGACGCCCGGTACGGCCGCTGGACCAGCGCGCTGGACACCCTGCTGGCCTGCGGCCGCCAGCTGGAGGCGGCGGGCTGGCGCAATCCCGTCCTCTTCCGGTGGCGGCCCTGGGCGGCCGCCCTCCAGCACCGCATCGGAGACTCCCGCGCGGCGCTGGCGCTCGCCGAGGAGGAACACGCCCGGGCCGAGGCCTGGGGCGCCCCCGTCGCGCTGGGCCGCGCCCTGCGGCTCAAGGGGCGACTGTACGACGGCGCCCGGGGCACCAATCTGCTGCGCGAATCGGCCGACGTGCTGCGCGCCTCGGCCAACGAACTCGAACTGGCCCGCTCGCTCACCCTGCTGGCCCGGCGGCTGGACAACGGACCGGAGTCGGCGGCCATGCTGCGGGAGGCCGGAGCCCTCGCCGCGGCCTGCGGCGCCCCCTGGCTGGTCGAGCAGGCCGAGCAGGGGCACGCTGCGCCCGCCCCGCGGCCCGAGGCCGCGCTGACCCGTACCGAACGCACCGTGGTCTCCCTGGCCGGTGGCGGCCTCACCAACCAGGAGATCGCCGGCCGGCTCGGCGTCACCTCCCGCGCGGTCGAGAAGCACCTCACCCACGCCTACCGCAAGCTGGACATCTCCGGCCGCCGCCAGCTGATGGAGGTCCTACCCCGCCTGGATTCGGAAATCCTGCGTTAACGGCGCTAATTCAACGCGTGTCCAACCCGCGTCGGCCGGGGCTTGTCGGCATGGTCCCGTACCGGCCGGGGGAGGGTGCGATCCGGGCAAGTTCCGCAGGTCGGCGAACCCACCGTACCGACCACCGAAACCCTGCGGTGCGGACCGAACCTCCGTGGTGCGGTACCACAGGATTGGGCGGCGCCACCCTGCTGACGTTGACTCATGCGTGGGGATCTCCCTAGTCTCCATTCCGTAAAAAGCTTTCGAATTGAATAGCCGCGGCATTCATCCCCGGTCATTCGTCTTCGGTCATTGATGAACAGGAAGGGATGGCAGTCCCTTGGCAGTTTCCGCTCTAGCAGATTCGGCTCGGCCAACCCCCCACGAGCTCGAATGTGACCAGATCGAGTACGCGGATCTTCTGCGCCAGTTCGACCAGCCGGGGGCGTGTGTCGTCTGTCTCGACCCGTCCCTGACGGTCCAGCAGGCGAACCAGGAGTTCTTCCGGCAGTTCGACGACGATTCCTCCATGAGCGTCTTCGGCCGCGCCTTCTGCGACCTGGCGCACCCCAGCGCCCAGCAGGCGCTGCACCATCAGCTCTCCCGGCTGGCCGACGGCACCCGCGACCGGTTCGCCGGCCAAGTGGTCGTCGTCGGAGCCCAGGGCACCGCCTTCACCAGCGCGCTCACCGCCGTCGCCGTGCGCGAGGGCACCTCGCACGTCGCCTCGCTGCTGGTGGTGCTGCGGCCCGTGGCCGGCGGCCAGGAACTGGACATGGTCACCAGCCGCAAGAAGATCCTCAGCGAAATCGAGGCACGCATTCTGGAGGGCATCGCGGCGGGACAATCCACCATTCCGCTGGCCTCCCGGCTCTATCTCAGCAGGCAGGGCGTCGAATACCACGTGACGCGTCTGCTCCGTAAGCTGCGGGTCCCCAACCGGGCGGCCCTGGTCTCCCGCGCCTATTCCGTGGGCGTGCTCAACGTGGGCTCCTGGCCGCCGAAGGTCGTCGACGACTTCGTGAAGTGAGCCACCGGCTCCCCGTGAGGCGGCGGCACGCGGCCCGCCGCCGTGTCACGAGGGGCCGGAAGCCTGGGCGAGCCGCAGCACGCTGAACGCGGTGAGCGCCACATGCAGTTGGGTGCGCTGTTCGCCCGACTCCAGATCGCAGCCGAGCACCCGCTCGATCGCGTGCAGCCGCTGGTAGAACGCCTGCCGTGACAAGCTGGCGCGCTTGGCGGCCACCGTCTTGTTGCCCACCGCGTCCAGATAGGCGTGCAGGGTCGTCACCAGATCGGTGCCATGCCGCTCGTCGTGCTGCACCAGCCGTCCGAGCTGCCGTTCCACGTACTCCTGCACCCGCATGTCGTCGCGCAGCGCGTACAGCAGCTGCCGTAGCCCGATATCGCTCAGCTCATGGAACGGCTTGTCCGGCGTGCCGGGGACGGCGGCGTCCGCGACCCGCGCCGCCTGCTGGAACGAGCGCGCGGTCTGCGACAGGTCCGACACCTCGCAGCCCACGCTGACGACCGCGTCCGGATGCGCCTCCCGTACGGAACGGCTCAGCCGCTCCACCAACGGCCGCCAGGGCGTGGCCGGATGGAACGCCAGCAGCACCCCCAGATGGTCGCCGGGCACCGCACCCATCAGCACCGCGGCACCGGCCGCGGCCATCTCCTCGGTCAGCCGGTCCTCCAGCTCCCCGGCCTCCTCGCCGCCCAGCCCCCGGGCCAGGGTCACGAGCGCGACGATCAGCCGCCGTCCCATGACCCGCATGCCCAGCGCCTCGGCCCGGGCCCGCGCCTCCCCGGCCGAGCGGCAGCGCTGCTCGACCAGATCCAGCAGCAGCGTGCGCTGGGCGCGCCGCTCCCACCGGGTGTGCTGGGTCAGCCGGGCGATGGTCAGGGCGGTGGCCGTGCGCTCCAGGACCATCGCGTGTTCGGGACCCACCGCCGGGGCGCCCGCCGCGTCCGGCAGCATGACCAGCCGCCCCCAGCGCTCGCCCCGGTACTCCACGGCCGTCACCAGCCAGTTCTCCGGGCCGCGCAGCTCGGTGCGGTCGGGCGAGGGCGTAGCGCGCGACCGCCGCTCCCAGCCGGTCAGCATCCCCTCGACGCCCTGGCCCGGCGGTCCGCAGATCACCGCCCGGTGGACCAGGTTCTCCAGCACCACCGGATGGCCGCTCAGCTCGGCGGCCATCCCCACCACCTCGTCCGGCTCGGCGCCGCGCAGGGTCAGCGCGGTGAAGGTGTCATGGACGTCCTGCGCCCGGCGCAGGGTCTCGATCTGGCTGCCGATGATCACCGAGTGGACGATCTGGGTGACCTCCACGAAGTTCACGTTCCGGGACAGCAGCACGAGCGGGAAATCCCGGGCCCGGCAGGCGTCCACCAGCTCCGACGGCGGCTCGTGGTACCGCCGGACCAGCTCGATGACCAGGCCCGCGGCACCGATGTCCGCCAGCTCCTCCACATAGCGGCGCACCAGCGCGGGGTCCTCCGGCAGCGGCATCCCGGTGGTGAGGACAAGCTCCCCGCCCTTGAGGAAGGACGCCGGGTCGAGCAGTTCGGTGATGTGGACCCAGCGGACCGGACGGGACAGCTGATCATGGCCGGACACCACCTCCGGTTGCCCGGCGGCCAGCACCGGCAGCCGCAGCGCGTCGCCGAGGGTGAGCGGAGCGGAGCCGTTCATGCAGGCCACTCTGACAAGCCGGCCGACCGGGCGCAACCATCGATCACGGGTCTCCTTGACAAAGTGTCCACCCGGTCCCGGTTGACACAACGTCCATCCCGATCACCTGCCCGCGACACAATGATCATTGTCTTTCCCCGGTCCGCTCCCGCACGCTCGTATAAGTCCCGAAGCAGTCCGGTCCACCGCCGTTCCGTGGGTGTTGGGAGAGATCATGACCAATCTGTCGCCGCAGCTCCGCCAAGCCACTCCCGTGGTCGCCGTCCGTGGAGAGGGGGCCTACCTCCACGGCGAGGACGGACGGCGCTATCTGGACTTCACCGCGGGCATCGGCGTCACCAGCACCGGGCACTGCCACCCGCGGGTCGTCGCCGCCGCCCAGGAGCAGGTCGGCACCCTCATCCACGGTCAGTACACGACCGTCATGCACAAGCCGCTCCAGCGGCTGACCGCCAAGCTCGGCGAAGTGCTGCCCGAGGGCCTCGACAGTCTGTTCTTCAACAACTCCGGCTCCGAGGCCGTCGAGTCCGCGCTGCGCCTCGCCCGCCAGGCCACCGGCCGCCCGAACATCCTGGTCTGCCACGGCGGCTTCCACGGCCGCACCGTCGCCGCCGCGTCCATGACCACCTCCGGGACCCGCTTCCGCTCCGGCTTCTCGCCCCTGATGAGCGGCGCCGTGGTGACCCCGTTCCCCACCGCCTACCGGTACGGCTGGGACGAGGAGACCGCGACCCGGTTCGCGCTGAAGGAACTGGACTACGTCCTCCAGACCATCTCCTCGCCCGACGACACCGCGGCGATCATCGTCGAGCCGGTGCTGGGCGAGGGCGGCTACGTACCCGCCACCGAGGGCTTCCTCCAGGGGCTGCGCGAGCGGGCCGACCGCCATGGCTTCCTGCTCATCCTGGACGAGGTCCAGACCGGCGTCGGCCGCACCGGGCGGTTCTGGGGCCATGACCACTTCGGGGTCCGCCCCGACATCCTGATCACCGCCAAGGGCCTGGCCAGCGGCTTTCCGCTGTCCGGCATCGCCGCCTCCGAGGAACTGATGGCCAAGGCCTGGCCCGGCTCCCAGGGCGGCACCTACGGCGCCAACGCCGTCGCCTGCGCCGCGGCCGCGGCCACCCTCGACGTCGTACGCGAGGAGAACCTCGTCGCCAACGCCGACGCCATGGGCGCCCGGCTCCGCTCCGGCCTGGAGGACGTCGCCGCGAAGACCCCCGCCATCGGCGACGTACGCGGCCTCGGCCTCATGCTGGCCAGCGAGTTCGTCACCGAGGACGGCGAACCCGACCCGGCGACCGCGGGCCGCGTGCAGCGCGCCGCCGTGGACGAGGGACTGTTGCTGCTCCTGTGCGGCGCCTGGAACCATGTGGTCCGGATGATCCCCGCGCTGGTCGTCGACGAAGCGGCGATCGACGAGGGCCTGCGCGCCTGGTCCGCCGCCGTGAGCGCCGGTACGTCCGGCACGGACTGACGCGGCCGCGCGCCGCGCGCCGCCCATCACCCTCGGGAACCCCGGCCGCCGCCCGCTACCTGCGCGGGTGGCGGCCACAGAAGGAGAATGCCGCCATGTCTGCCCAGCCCACCCCTTCGTTCCCCGCAGCGGGCGACGTCCTCGCGACGGTGCCCAAGAAGCTGTACATCGCCGGATCGTGGTCCGACGCGGCCGGCGGCCTCACCATGCCGGTCGACGACCCGGCCACCGGCGAGGTGCTGTGCGACGTCGCCGACGCCAGCCCCGCCGACGGGCAGCGCGCGCTCGACGCCGCCCTGGACGCCCAGGAGAAGTGGGCCGCCACCGCGCCCCGCGCCCGCAGCGAGATCCTGCGCCGCGCCTACGAACTCATCATGGAGCGCGCCGACGCGCTCGCCGCCCTGATGACGGCCGAGATGGGCAAGCCGCTGGCCGAGGCGCGCGGCGAGGCCGCGTACGCCGCCGAGTTCTTCCGCTGGTTCTCCGAAGAGGCCGTCCGCATCGACGGCGGATACGCGACCATGCCCGACGGCAAGAACCGCATGCTGCTCATGCGCCGCCCGGTCGGCCCCTGTCTCCTGGTCACCCCGTGGAACTTCCCGCTGGCGATGGGCACCCGCAAGATCGGCCCGGCGATCGCCGCCGGCTGCACCATGGTGCTCAAGCCCGCCCCGCAGACGCCGCTGTCCTCGCTCGCCCTGGCGGGCATCCTGGAGGAGGCCGGGCTGCCCGCCGGGGTGCTCAACGTCGTCACCACCTCCCGGGCCGGTGAGGTCGTCGAACCGCTGCTGACCGGCGGCCACATCCGCAAGCTGTCCTTCACCGGCTCCACCCAGGTCGGCCGCGTCCTGCTCGGCCAGTGCGCGCCTGCCGTGGTCCGCACCTCCATGGAGCTCGGCGGCAACGCCCCCTTCATCGTCTTCGACGACGCGGACCTCGACGTCGCGGTCGAGGGCGCCATGACCGCCAAGATGCGCAACATGGGCGAGGCCTGCACCGCCGCCAACCGCTTCTTCGTCCACTCCTCCGTCGCCGCCGACTTCGCCGACCGCCTCGCCCGGCGCATGGGCGCCCTCGAAGTCGGCCCCGGCAGCCGCCCCGGTGTCGACGTCGGCCCGCTGATCGACCGGACGGGCCGCACCAAGGTCGAGGAACTGGTCGCCGACGCCGTCGCGCGCGGCGCCGAGGTCCTGGTCGGCGGCAGCACCCCCGAAGGCCCCGGCTGCTTCTACCCGCCGACCGTGCTCACCGGCGTCTCGCCCGCCAGCCGGCTGATGGAGACCGAGATCTTCGGCCCGGTCGCCGCCGTCCTCACCTTCGAGGACGAGGACGAAGTCGTCGCCACGGCCAACAGCACCGAATGGGGCCTGGTGGGCTACGTCTTCACCCGCGACCTCAACCGCTCGCTGCGGGTGAGCGAACGCCTCGAAGTCGGCATGGTCGGCCTCAACACCGGCCTGGTCTCCAACCCGGCCGCCCCCTTCGGCGGCGTCAAGCAGTCCGGCCTCGGCCGCGAGGGCGGGCGCGTCGGCATCGACGAGTTCCTCGAGTACAAGTACATCGCCACCCCGGCCTGACGTGTCCTCCATCGCCGCCGGGCGGGCTGTACGCCAGCCCGCCCGGGCCCCGGCACGAGCTCGGCGGCCGATTCCCGCCAGCACATCGCCTCCGGGCCCCAGCATGCTGGGGCCATGTCTCACCCCTTCGTCGGCATCATCGACCGCTATCTGCTCTCCGGTTCCGAGTTCACCCGCAGGCTGCGCACGGTAGGGCCGGACCAGTGGACGGCACCCACACCCTGCGCGGACTGGGACGTTTGGCACCTCGTCAACCACATGACCCGGGGCAACCTCAACTACATGGCCCTGCTGGACGGCGGCTCGGCCGCCGACTTCCTCCGGCTCCGCGACGAGGACGCCCTGGGCGACGATCCGGTGGGCGCGTACACCCGCTCGGTGCGGGACTGCGCCGCGGCGTTCCGGAGGCCTGGCGCCCTCCAGAAGATCCTGGACTACCCCCTCGGCCCAGTGTCCGGTGAACAGGCCCTCGCCGTCCGGACCACGGATTCGATCATTCACGCCTGGGACCTGGCCCGGGCCCTCGATGCTCCCGAGGAACTCGATCCGGGGCTCGTCGCCTGGGTCGAGGACCACCTCGCCGACATCTACGCGGGCTTGGCGGAGTCGCCTGTCTCCGCCGACACCACCCACCGCTTCTTCGCCGCCCCAGGGACCCCGCCCCCGGACGGGGAGACACGGCAGGCCCGACTGTTGCGGCTGATGGGCCGCTGAGCGCGCTTCAGCCCGTCCGGCGTTTGAGGACCGGGGTCCGGGGCGGAACCCCGGTCGTGGGAAGGGGCGGGTAGGGGAAAGCCTCCCGCCCAGAACACCGGGAGGGCCCGGGAACCGCCGCCGGGGGCGGGCCGTTGGCCTGATGGGTACGGCACGAGGAGGGGACCCATGGCCGAGTTGGTGCCCGGCGGCAACCAACCGCTGCCGGACGGCACGCTGACCATCCGCGTCCCAGGCCCCTTCGACCTGTCCGCCCTGATCACCGGCGACGACGGAAAGGTCGCGGGCGACGCCGACTTCGTCTTCTTCAACCAGCCCACCGCCCCCGGCACCCGGGTCGACGGAGACACCGTCACCGTGCGGCCCGGGCAGCTCCGCCCCGGCGCCAGCCGGGTCACCGTCGTCGTCAGCCCGGCCGACCCCGGCACCCCGCTCGGGCGGCTGCCCGCGCCCGTCATGAGCGTCACCGGAGGCGGCGGCGCTCCGCTGGCCCGCTTCGCCCCGCCGCGCCCCGGGCCGGAGACGGTGCTGCTGCTCGCCGAGATCTACCGGCGCGGCACCCGGTGGAAGGTGCGGGCGATCGGCCAGGGGTACGCGGACGGGCTCGCCGGGGTGGCGCGCGACTTCGGCGTGGACGTCGCGGACGACGGCACCGCGGAGCACCCGCCCGCGCCTCCGCCCGCAACGCCCGGCGGCGACGGATTCCTCGGGCTCGTCAACGCCGCCCGGTCCCGGCACGGCGTACCGCCCGTGACCCTCGACCCCCGGCTCACCCGGGCCGCCGAGGCCCATGCGGCGGCCATGGCCGCCCACGGCGGGCTCGGCGCGGAGAGCCCCGACGGGATGTCGCTCTACCACCGGATCGCGGCACACGGCTATGCCCCGCTCACGGTCGCCGAGCACCTGGTCTCCGGGCCGCGCACCCCGGACGGGTTCGTGGACTACTGCCTGTCCGGTGAGGAGCGACGGGGCCCGTTCCGGGATCCGGCGGTCACCCATGTGGGCATCGGCCGGGCATCCGGCGCCGGAGACGTGTTCTGGACGGCGGTGTGGGCGCAGCCCTTCACCCCGGACGGGCTGCGCCGCCTCGCGTCCGAGGTGATCGCGCGCACCAACGCCGAGCGCGCCGCCGCCCGGCTGGCGCCGCTGGCCCCCGACCCGCGGCTGACGGCGGCCGCGCAGGCGCACAGCGACGACATGGTCGCCCGCGACTTCTACGACCACACCAGCCCCGAGGGCCGTCAGCCCTGGGACCGGGCGGCCGCCGCCGGGGCCACCCACCGCGGTATCGGCGAGAACATCGCGTGCGGGCAGCGCGGCCCGGCGGAGGTGGTCCGGGGCTGGATGAACAGCCCCGGCCACCGTGCCAACATCCTGGGGCCAGACTTCACCCACATAGGCGTCGGCTACGCCACCGGCAGCCGCGCCGGTACGTACTGGACCCAGGTCTTCGGCGCGAGCCGATAGAGCCGACGGAACCGATGGAGCCGACAGCCGTCAGGTGATGGTGCCGGTACGGGACTCCAGGTCGCGCCGCGTGGCGTCGCCGTACACCCCGTCCTCGTCGCCGCGGATCCCGTACCACAGCTGGAAACGGGCCACCGCCTCGGTGAGGGTCTGGTCGTACCGGCCGTTGACCTGTCCATCCCGATAGACGTCGGGAATCTTCAGCAGACGCGTCTGGAGTTCGGAGACCTGCGGGCCGCTGTCCCCCTGGCTCAGCACACCGGCCTGGCTCCCCGGCGGCGCCGGGGCCGCCGTGGTGGGGGCGGCGGACGCGGTCGGCGAACGGCCGGCGTCCGACGCCGTGGGGCCGCCGCCCGGCGAGGCCACGTTGATGGCCGCGCGGCCGGGGAGGAGCAGGACGAGCGCGAGGGCGACGCCCAGCCCGACCCCCGCGACGATCAGCACGGCGGTGCGGGGGTGGCGCCGTACGGTCGCGGTCGGTGGGGCAGCGGGCTCGGGCGGCGGATCTACGGCGCCCCAGGAGTCGGTCGCCGAGACGCGGCCGTCGATCTCCTCGGTTTCGTCCTCGGCGAACCGGTGCGCCTCCGGAGGGAGCGCCTCACCCGCGTCGCCCGCTTCCCCCGGGGGCCGGAACAGATGCAGATCCTCCATCCATTCCTCCACCGGCCCGTCCACGTCCTCGCCGGACTCCGGATCCGGCCCCGCACGGAAGATCGCGGTCGGCTCGATCACGTGACGCCCGCCCATCCGGTCAGGATCGGTTTCGGCTGCCATACAGACCTCCTTGTGCCCCACGCCGTTCAGCGGGGGATACGGAGGAAAGTCCGGGAAGACTCAAGCCGATCGCCATCCGGCGATCGCGGAGCCGTGACGTTCACCCGACTGCCGCGCCCGGTGCCGGGCGTCGGGAGGGAAACGATACGGAGCGGCCCCGGAAGCGCGCCGAAGGGAGCACATCGATGGAGCGGACCACATGTTGCGTGGTGGGCGGCGGTCCCGCCGGGATGGTCCTCGGGCTGCTGCTGGCCCGGGCGGGCGTGGACGTCACCGTCCTGGAGAAACACGGCGACTTCCTGCGCGACTTCCGCGGCGACACCGTGCATCCCAGCACCCTGGCGCTGCTGGAGGACCTGGGCCTGGCCGAGCGGTTCGCCGCGCTGCCGCAGCGTCACGTCCACTCCGTCCAGCTACCGATCGGCGCGGACGGAGAGCTGTTCACCGTCGGCGACCTGAGCGCGCTGCCGGGCCCGTACAACTACGTCGCGATGGTGCCGCAGTGGGATCTGCTGAACCTGCTGGCGGACGAGGCCGGGAAGGAGCCGTCGTTCCGGCTGCGGATGAACACCGAGGCCACCTCCTTCATCGAGGAGCGCGGCCGGATCACCGGGGTGCGCTACCGCACTGCCGACGGCGACTCCGGTGAGCTGCGGGCCACCCTCACCGTGGCCTGCGACGGCCGCGGCTCGCTGGCCCGGCAGCTGCCTGAGCTGGGGCTGCGGGAGTTCACCTGCCCGATGGACGCCTGGTGGTTCCGGCTGCCGCGGCACGAGGGCGATCCGAGGGGGCTGGTGGGCAACGTCGGCGACCGCTTCCTGACCGCCATGATCGACCGCGGCGACTACTGGCAGTGCGCCGTGCTGATCCCCAAGGGCGCCGACGCCACCCGCCGCGCCAGCGGTCTGGACCGGTTTCTGGCCGCGTTCGCGGAGGCCACTCCATGGATGGGCGACCGCGAGCCGGAGCTGCGCTCCTGGGACGAGGTGAAGCTGCTGGACGTACGGCTGGACCGGCTGCGCCGCTGGCACCGCCCCGGGCTGCTGTGCATCGGCGACGCGGCGCACGCCATGTCGCCCGTCTTCGGCATCGGCATCAACCTCGCCGTCGAGGACGCCGTCGCCGCCGCCCGGCATCTGGCCGGACCACTGCGCGACGGCACGGTGGGCCTGCACGCGGTCCGCGCCGTCCAGCGCCGCCGCTGGCCCACCGCCGCGGGCACCCAGGCGCTCCAGCGCATCGCCCACGCGCGGGTCATCACGCCGCTGCTCGAGGGGCGGTCACCGTTCGGCGACGGCAGGAAGCCGCTGCGGCTGGCGGAGGTGCTGACGAGGGCGCCGTGGCTCAAGCGGGCCCCGGCGTACTTCCTCGCGTACGGCGCGAAGCGCGAGCGGCCCCCGGTCGCGTCGCTGCTGCGCGGGGATTAATGACCGCGACGACGGCGGGGCCGGGTATGCAGAAACGTATCTGCACTCCCGGCCCCGCCGCATCGCGACTCAGGCGAGCCCTCGGCTCAGACGATGCCCTCGGCGATCTCCGCCTCCTCCCGGGCGGACCCGTAGGCGGAGGGCGTGTTGTACGAACGGCGGGCGACGAACCACCAGACGGTGGCCAGGATCAGCACCGCGGCCAGCGCGATCGACGCGTAGTTCATCGAATCGGCCGTCACCGGGCTGGACTGCGGCAGGCAGAACAGCACCGTCACCAGCGCCACCCACACCACCGCCACCCAGCCGATCGGCTTGCTCCAGCGGCCCAGATGCCACGGCCCCTTCTGGAACCGGTCCCCGGCGCGCAGTCGCAGGAAGACGGGGATCGCATAGGCGGGCGTGATGCCGATGACGTTGATGGCCGTCACCGCGCCGTACGCGGTCTCGGAGTACAGGGACGGCAGCGCCAGCAGGCAGGCCACTCCGACCGACAGCCACACCGCGAGCACCGGGGTCTGGGTGCGGGTGCTGACCCGCTGCCACAGCCGGGAGCCCGGCAACGCGCCGTCCCGGCTGAACGCGAACACCATCCGGCTGGCCGCCGCCACCTCCGCATTGCCGCAGAACAGCTGCGCGGTGATGACGATGAGCAGCATGGCGGTGGCGCCGCCGGTGCCGAGGGCGTCGATGAGGATCTGCGCGGGCGGGACACCGGTGGCGCTCTTCTGCGTCCCGGCGTAGTCCTGGATGGCGAACGTCAGCCCGGCCAGCAGCACGAAACCGGCCACCCAGGACACCCAGATGGCGCGCACGATGCCACGGGCGGCGGACACGGAGGCGTTGGACGTCTCCTCGGACAGATGCGCCGAGGCATCGTATCCGGAAAAGGTGTACTGGGCGAGCAACAGGCCGATGGCGGTGACATAAAGGGGATTCGACCAGCCGGTGTTGTTGACGAACTCGGTGAACACGAATTCCGGCGACTGATGGTGGGACGGAATGATCGCCAGCGCCCCGACGATGATGGCGACTCCCGCCAGGTGCCACCACACGCTGACCGAGTTGAGCAGACTGACCAACCGCACTCCGAAGAGGTTCAGTGTGGCATGCAGCAACAGAATGCAGATGAAAATCACCATGGTCGAGCCCGGGGTGGGTTCGAATCCCCACTGCAAGTTGAGGAGCGCTCCGGTGAACTGGGCCGCGCCGTAGTCGATACCGGCGATCGCGCCCAGCAGCCCCAGCAGATTGAGCCAGCCGGTGTACCAGCCCCAGGCGCGCCCGCCGAGCCGGTCGGCCATGTAGTAAAGGGCGCCCGAGGTCGGATACGCGCTGGTGACCTCCGCGAGCGCCAGGCCCACGCACAACACGAACAGCCCCACACCGGCCCAGCCCCACATCATGACCGAGGGGCCGCCGGTGTCCAGCCCGAACCCGTACAGGGTCATGCAGCCGGACAGAATGGAGATGACGGAGAAGCTGATGGCGAAATTGCCGAAGCTGCCCATGCGGCGGGCCAGCACCGGCTGATATCCCAGCTCGCGCAGTCTCTGTTCTTCGTCCCGCTGCGGTGTGGAAACCGGGCGCGACCAGGGCGTGGACATGAACGTACCTCCGGAAGGGAATGCGGGGACGGTCAGCAGAGGCGGGGAAAAGATGCGGGCAGGCGCGGGGGATGAGAGGCTGGCTCAGCCGTCGTAACCGGGTCTGTTTCCGCGGGCGCCCGCGAGACAGCGGACCCGGGCGCGCAGGAACATCTCCTCGGCCTGTGCGCGGTCATTCGCGTCGGACGTGCGATAGGCCCAGGGGAGCGGGGTGAAATACGGACCCAGCGTCTCGAAGACCCGGGCCGCTTCGGTGAATTGCAGCGCGCCCCACAGGGCGTGCGCCAGATGGTTGAGGTCCAGCAGCGAGCTGGTTTCCCGGTCCGCGTGGTCGAACCACAGGCGCAGCGCCTTGTCGGCGTCCCGCGCCGCGTCCTCGGTGGCCCAGTGCAGGTCCAGGGCCTTCTCGTAGCCCCGTTCCTCGCGGTACCGCTCGACGTGGACGTACAACGGCAGCACATGCAGTGGTGAGCCCTCGGGTGCCCCCGAGACCACCCACTGCACGAAGTTGACCGCCTCGGCCAGCGAACCGCCCGCCCGCCGCGCGTACACGAACTGGAGCATCCGGTGGTACGCCTCGCGGTTGTACGGATCGCGCCGGTCGGCCTCCGCCAGCAGCCCCCACGGGCCGGGGAAGAGCAACGGCCCCGGCGGGTCCGCCCGGTGCTCCGGCAGCCGCTGTTCCTTGTCGAGCTGGGCGAGCGCCAGCAGACACACCCAGGGGACCGGGTCCGCCGGGGAGTTGTGCGCGGCCAGCTGGCAGGACTCCCACGCCTCCCGCCACAGCTCGTGGGTGCGCTGGTGTCCCTCGCGATGGGCGCGCATCGTCCGCTCCACCACCACCCGGGTGTGCATCACCAGTGCGGCGACGCATCGAGGTTCCTCGGCCCGCCACGCCTCCACCACGTTGGACCCGGCCGCCACTGCGGCCAGCACCTGGGTGCGCTGCGTCCACTGGGCCCAGGTCGGGGTCTCGGCCAGCAGGTCGCGCATGGATATCCAACGGCCCGTGCGCACGTCCTGGAGCGCGATGCGCAGTCCGCTGTCGTAGCCCGCGGGGTGGTAGACGGGGCGGAACACTTCCTCGGGCATCGGATGACTTTCGGACGGAGCGTGTTGAACCGGGCGCGACGGATTCCAGGGCCTGACGAGTGGATGCCCGGGATCCTATAGCCATCCCGTCATGACTCAAGGGGGCCAGGGTCGGCATCCGGCGCAGGACCGCGGCCGTGTCCGGCAAGCGGACTCCGGACATGCGGTCTTGACGCGGCTTCGTCGCTGCACCACGCTTTCAGCCAAGATCTCTCGCCACGACCGAACCACCACAGAACGCCGCCCTGCCGGCGACCGCCCCGCCGAAGAATCGCCGAAGAACCGCCCCCACGCGGAATGACCCCCACCGAAGAACCGGACATGCTGCCTGACGAGCGTCCCCACAGCACATCCGCCGGCCCCGCGACCGGAGCGGTGCTCGCCGTCGACCAAGGCACCTCGGGCACCAAGGCGCTGGTCCTCTGCCCGGAGCGCGGTGTGCTCGGCTCCGCCGAGGTGGCCGTGCATCCGCGCCACCTCGCCGGCGGGCTGGTCGAGGTCGATCCTGCCGCACTCCTCGCCTCGGTCGTCGACGCCGGACGCCAGGCCCTCGCGCGGGCCGGTGAGCCGGTCGTGGCGGTCGGCCTCGCCAACCAGGGCGAGACGGTGCTGGTGTGGGACCCCGCGACCGGCGCCCCGCTGACCGACGCCCTGGTGTGGCAGGACCGGCGGGCGGAGACGGTCTGCGCGGACCTCGCGGAACACGCCGACACCCTGCGCGAACTCACCGGGCTGCCCCTCGACCCGTACTTCGCGGCGCCCAAGATGGCCTGGCTGCGCCGCCACCAGACCCGCGAGGGCGTCGTCACCACCAGCGACGTCTGGCTGATCCACCAGCTCACCGGAGCGTTCGTCACCGACGCGGCCACCGCCGGGCGCACCGGGCTGCTCGACCTCGACCGCGTCGTCTGGTCCCCGGAGGCGCTGGACCTGTACGGCCTGACGGCCGAACAGATGCCCAGGGTCGTCGACGCGGACACCATGGCAGGAACCACCACCGCCTTCGGCGGCGAGATCCCGCTCACCGGACTCCTCGTCGACCAGCAGGCCGCCCTGCTGGCCCAGAGCGTCACCGAGCCCGGCGCCGCCAAATGCACCTACGGCACCGGCGCGTTCCTGCTCGCCCAGACCGGGCCGCGGCCCCGCCGCGGCACCAGCGGCCTGGTGAGCTGCGTGGCCTGGCGGCTCGGCGGGAACACCAGCTACTGCCTCGACGGGCAGGTGTACACCGCCGCCTCCGCCGTGCGCTGGCTCACCGGCCTGGGCGTGATCGGCGGCGCCCAGGACCTCGACCCGGTGGGCGGCTCCGTGCCGGACACCGGGGGAGTGACGTTCGTACCGGCGCTCGCCGGACTCGCCGCCCCCTGGTGGCGCGGCGACCTCCGGGGCTCGGTGACCGGCCTCGGTCTCGACACCACCCCCGGCCATCTGGTGCGCGCCCTGTGCGAGGGCATCGCCGCGCAGGTGGCCGAGATCGCCGACGCGGCCGCCGCCGACCTCGGCGCACCGCTGACCACCCTCCGCGCCGACGGGGGCCTCACCCGCTCCGCGCTGCTCATGCAGGCCCAGGCCGACCTGTTGCAGCTGCCCGTCGAAGTGTCCGCCCTGCCCGATGTCACCGCCCTCGGCGTGGGCGCCGTCGCCCGGCTCGGCCTCCACCCCGGGCTGACGGTCGAGCGGGCCGTCCCGGAGTGGAAACCGGCCGCCGTGTACACGCCGCGGATCAGCGCCGACGAGGCCGCCGAGCGCCGGGCCGGATTCCGGTCGGCGGTGGACGCGCTGCTGACCCGCCACTGACCAACCCCACCAGGAGCCAAGGAACCCAGCATGACCGTAACGACCACGGGTGACCTTCCCGGCGAGGTCTACGACGTGGCCATCATCGGCGCCGGGGTGGTCGGCACCGCCATCGCCCGCGAACTCGCCGCGCACCGGCTGCGCATCGCCCTCGTGGAGGCGTCCGACGACGTCGGTGACGGCACCTCCAAGGCCAACACCGCGATCCTGCACACCGGTTTCGACGCCACCCCCGGCACCCTGGAGGCCCGGCTGGTGCGCGAGGGCTACCGGCGGCTGAACACCTTCGCCGCCGAGGCGGGCATTCCGGTGGAACCGCTCGGCGCCCTGCTCGTCGCCTGGGACTCCGAACAGCTCGCCGCGCTGCCCGCCCTCGCGGAGAAGGCCGTACGCAACGACTGCCACGACACCCGGATCCTCGACGCGGACGAGGTGTACGCGCGCGAACCGCATCTGGGACCCGGCGCCCTCGGCGCCCTCGAGGTCCCCGGCGAGAGCATCATCTGCCCGTGGACGACCACCCTCGCCTACGCCACCCAGGCGGTGCGCGCCGGAGCCGACCTGCACCTCAACTGCACCGCCGGAGCCATCAGCCCAGAGGGCTCAGACGGTCACCACGAAATCGCCACCAGCCGCGGCCCGTTGCGCGCCCGACACCTGGTCAACGCCGCCGGACTGCACGCGGACGAGATCGACCGGCGGCTCGGCCACACCGAGTTCAGCGTCACCCCGCGGCGCGGCCAGCTCATCGTCTTCGACAAGTTCGCCCGCGGCCTGGTCGGCCACATCCTGCTGCCGGTGCCCACGGCACGCGGCAAGGGCGTGCTGGTGGCGCCGACCGTCTACGGCAACGTCATGCTCGGCCCCACCGCCGAGGACCTCGACGACAAGCACGCCACCGGCTCCTCGGCCGCCGGGCTGTCCCTGCTCCGCGACAAGGGCGCCCGCATCATGCCGGAGCTGCTGGACGAGGAGGTCACCGCGGTCTACGCGGGGCTGCGCGCCGCCACCGAACACGCCGACTTCCAGCTCCGCGCCCACCCCGAACAGCGGTACGTGGCCGTGGGCGGCATCCGCTCCACCGGGCTGACCGCCTCGATGGCCATCGCCGCCCACGTCCGGGACCTGCTCGCCGACTGCGGCCTCGACCCGGGCCCCGCGCGGGAACTCGAACCGCCACGGATGCCGAACATCGGCGAGGCGTTCCCGCGCCCCTACCAGCGCGCCGACCTCATCGCCGCCGACCCCGCCTACGGCACCGTCGTCTGCCACTGCGAGCGCGTCACCCGCGGCGAGATCCGCGACGCCCTGCGGGCCACCGTGCCCCCGGGGTCGCTCGACGGACTGCGGCGCCGCACCCGTGCGCAGGGCGGCCGCTGCCAGGGCTTCTACTGCGGAGCCGCCGTACGCGCCCAGTTCGACGAGGCCCGCGCCAACCCCGCCGCCGCACGGGCGGAGGCCCGCCGATGACCCCCGCCGACCGCACCCCTCGCACCGTGGACGTCCTGGTCATCGGCGCCGGACCCGCCGGACTCGCCGCCGCCACCCGGCTGGCCGAGGCCGGAGTGGACACCGTCCAGGTCATCGACCGCGAACAGCACGCCGGTGGCATCCCCCGCCACTGCCACCACACCGGCTTCGGGCTCCGCGATCTGCACCGGGTGCTCAGCGGCCCCGACTACGCCCGCCGCCACATCGCCGCCGCGCTGCGCGCCGGGGTCAGCCTGCGCACCGGCGTCACCGCCACCGGATGGGCCGGACCGCGCACCGTGGACGTCACCGCGCCGACCGGGCTGGAGCGCATCACGGCCCGGGCCGTCGTCCTCGCCACCGGCGCCCGCGAACGCCCCCGCAGCGCCCGGCTGGTGCCCGGCACCCGGCCCGCGGGCGTCTACACCACCGGGCAGCTCCAGCAGGCCGTCCACGTGCACCACCAGAGCATCGGCCGCCGGGCGGTCGTCGTGGGGGCCGAACGCGTCGGCTACTCCGCCGTCGACACCCTCCACGGCGCCGGGGTCGAGGTCGCGGCCATGGTCACGGGACTGCCTCGCCACCAGACCCACCCGGCGCGCGCCCTCGGCGCCCGGCTGCGCCACGAGGTTCCGCTCCTCACCGACACCACCGTGACCGGGCTGACCGGCCGCGGCCGGCTGACGGGCGTCCGCGTCGGACACAGGGACGGCCGGACCGCGACCATCGGCTGCGACACCGTGGTGTTCACCGGCGACTGGATCCCCGACCACGAACTGGCCCGCAGCGCCGGAATCCCCCTCGACCCCGGCACCCGGGGGCCGGAGACCGACGCCGCATTCCGTACCCGCGAGCCCGGGGTCTTCGCCGTGGGCAATCTGCTGCACCCCGTCGAGACGGCCGCCACGGCCGCGCTGGACGGCCGGTTCGCCGCCGGTCCCGTGCTGCGCCACCTGGCCGGTGAGCCGTGGCCGCAGGCCCCGCTGCCGGTCCGCACGGACGCGCCCCTGCGCTGGGTGGCGCCGGGCCGGATGGCCCCGGACGGCCCGCCCCCGCCGTTCGGCCGCTTCATCCTGCGCACCGCCGCGTTCCTCACCCGGCCGGTGCTCGTGGTCCGCCAGGACGGCCGTACGCTGCACCGGCAGCGCGTCCCGCGCACCGTGGCCCCGGGCCGCCCGCTCCATCTGTCCGCCGACTGGATCGTCCGGGCCGACGCGCACGGCGGCCCGGTACGGATCGGCGTGGAGTGACGGGGCGGGCAGTCTCCGGTAGCCACCGGGGCGGGCAGCCCCCGGCGCCACGGCGGGGGTCACAGCCCGCGCAGCCGCTCCATCTCGCGCCGGTCGCGCTTGGTCGGGCGGCCCGCGCCACGGTCGCGCAGCCCGATGGGCACGGTCTGCTCCCGCGGCGGCGGGGGTGGGCTGTTGTCCACGTAGCACTCCGCCGCCACGGGCGCCCCGACCCGCTTGCGCACGATCCGCGACACCACCACGACCCGGTCCCGCCCCGCATGGCGCAGCCGCAC
Organism: Streptomyces botrytidirepellens; assembly: GCF_003721215.1. Taxonomy (NCBI): domain Bacteria; kingdom Bacillati; phylum Actinomycetota; class Actinomycetes; order Kitasatosporales; family Streptomycetaceae; genus Streptomyces; species Streptomyces botrytidirepellens. Next base: position 95,651 of record NZ_RIBZ01000154.1, on the reverse strand, counting down.
CTCGTCACCCGCCCGCACCGCCTGCGCGGGCTTGACGCGCTCCCCGTTGACACGGACGTGCCCGGCCCGGCAGGCCGAGGCGGCGAGCGAACGCGTCTTGGTGAGCCGCACCGACCAGATCCAGCTGTCGACCCGAACGGACCCCTCGTCTGAAGCCATACCCCGACTCTAATGTCTAAGGTGCGACGCATGAGCGCACATTTTGACGTCGTGGTCCTGGGGGCGGGGTCGGGCGGCTATGTGGCGGCGATCCGCGCCGCGCAGCTGGGCCTGCGCACGGCCGTCGTCGAGGAGCGGTTCTGGGGCGGCGTCTGCCTGAACGTGGGATGCATCCCGTCCAAGGCCCTGCTGCGCAACGCCGAGCTGGCCCATCTGCTCACCCATGAGGCGCGGACCTTCGGCATCCGGGTGAACGGCGAGCTGAGCCTCGACTACCGGGTGGCGTACGAACGCAGCCGGAAGGTCGCGGACGGCCGGGTCAAAGGCATCCACTACCTGATGAAGAAGAACCAGATCACGCAGTACGACGGGCGGGGCACCTTCACCGACCCCCACACGCTGCGGGTCACGCTCGCCGACGGCCGCGTGGAGGCCCTCACCTTCGACCACTGCGTCATCGCGACCGGGGCCGGTGCCAATCTGCTGCCCGGCACCTCGCTCAGCGAACGGGTGGTCACCTACGAGGAGCAGATCCTCGCGCCGGACCTGCCCGGCAGCGTCCTGATCGCGGGCGCGGGCGCCATCGGCGTCGAGTTCGCGTACATCATGCACAGCTACGGGGTGCAGGTGACGCTCGTGGAGTTCCTGGACCGGATCGTCCCCCTGGAGGACGAGGACGTCTCCACCGAGCTGACCCGCCGCTACCGCAGGCTCGGCATCAACATCCTCACCTCCACCCGGGTCGAGGCGATCAACGACGCGGGCTCCGCCGTCAAGGTCATGGTGACCACCGGCGGCCAGCGCCAGACCCTCCAGGCCGGGCGGGTCCTCCAGGCGCTCGGCTTCCAGCCGCGGGTGCAGGGGTACGGGCTGGACCGCGCCGGGGTCCGGCTGACCGACCGGGGCGCCATCGACGTCGACGGCCGGTGCCGCACCAACGTGCCGCACATCTTCGCGGTCGGCGACGTGACCGCCAAGCTGATGCTCGCCCACGCCGCCGAGGCGATGGGCATCGTCGCGGCGGAGACCATCGCCGACGCGGAGACCATGGAACTCGACTACGTGATGATCCCGCGCGCCACCTTCTGCCAGCCGCAGATCGCCAGCTTCGGCTGGACCGAGGCCCAGGCGCGCGAACGCGGCTTCGACGTCAAGGTGGCCACCTTCCCCTTCACCGCCAACGGCAAGGCCCACGGACTCGGCGACCCTAGTGGCTTCGTGAAGCTCATCAGCGACGGACGCCACGGCGAACTGCTCGGCGGCCACCTCATCGGCCCCGAGGTCACCGAACTGCTCCCGGAACTCACCCTCGCCCAGCAATGGGACCTGACCGTCCACGAGGTGGCCCGCAACATCCACGCCCACCCCACGCTCAGCGAGGCGGTGAAGGAGGCCGTACACGGCCTCGCGGGACACATGGTCAACATGTGACAGTTCAACCCCGTGTCCTGCGGAGACAGACCCTTTCGGGGCTCTGACCTGCGTGAATGTCCTTTCGGCTATTTCACGCTCATGCCCGTTGATGCAGCCGGAAGTCCCAGAGAAGTCCCAGGAGACTCCCACCGCCCGCGACCACCCTTTCGGCCTAAACAGCGGGAGGGGCTGCGAAGAGGGCTGGTGTTCGTGTCTCGGTGGTTGGCTCACCAGGCCGGAGGCAGGTGTACCGGCACCCGGTGGTCGGAACTCCTGGTTCCGGAGATCACCGCATGTCTGGTTCCACGTAGGCGGATGGAGTTATTGGCAAGGCACGGCCTCCGATGCAGCTCGGGACAGGGACACAGCCCTCGACGTCCTTGAGTACCGGCCGCTCGACCTTCACATTCACACCCGGGAAGAGGAGGTCAGCCACGCGCGCCGCTTGGGCCACACTCACAGGTGGTCCCCACCTGCCGAACGATTGCATTCACCCCTATGACTTTGTCAAGAAGTCGCCTACCAGGTGGTGCTGACCTGCGTCGATGCGCCCATCAAAGTCTCTGACCAGCACTGATGCTTCTCAGAGTCTTGTCGGGCCGTGGCCGTGGCCGTGGCCGTGGCCGTGGTGGAGGTGTGGTGGGGCTGAGCTATGCCGAGCGTCGGCACCTTGTACCGGCGCTGGACGGTTGCGGGGGCGGGGTGGCGGCCAGATTCGGCCGCTAGGGGATCAAACTGGTTGCTTGTTCGTGGTACGTCTGTGCGAATATCCGTACGTACTAAGCGCGTTGACGGCGCGCGGAAGTCTCCACAGTCCGCCCCGCCACGCAGGAACCGTACGCGGGCGGGGTCAGAGAGTAAGGAATCACTTGCTCCAAGCATCCAGAAACAGACGTCTCTTATACCGAATAGTCGCAGGCGCCGCCGCAGTTCTTCTCATGGGAGCTGCCGCACCGGCTTCAGCTGACAGCGGGGGTGCGGTCCAGGATCCCGACTATGCGCCCTCGTCCCGTCCGGCGGCGGGTCCGGAGGCCAAGCCCCGGGCCGCAGGGAGCCGACCGGTGTCGGGCAAGAGCCCTTCGGCTGGCCCGACCTTCAAGCAGACCGACGGCATCTGGCGGGCCATCACGTCGAACACCGTGCTGCGCAATACGGTCACGGACGCCGACGGCGACAAGTCCAACCTCACCTTCGAGGTGTGGAAGACCGACGCGGCGGGCAAGCCGACGAGCCAGGTAAAGATCTCCGACAACCAGTACGGGGTCCTGGTCTCGGACTATGTGGCCTCCGGCAGCACGGCGAAGGTCACCGTGGACTACGGGTGGCTCAAGCCTGGTGTGAACTACGCCCTCCGGACCTCCGCCTACGACGGATCTTTGTATGAGACGTCGTGGTCGCCCTGGGCGCGGTTCCGGATCGACCCCTATGTGACGTTCCCGGCGCCGCAGTCGTCTTCGACCATCGATCCGGTCAAGCAGGAGAACCGGACGTTCTTCCGCTCCGACCCGGGTGCTGTGGCCCCCGCGGCGCGCTCGGCCGGGAAGTACGACCAGTGCGGCAAGCCCGATGCGGACGGCAATTACCTCTGCATCGAGCGCACCCCAGCCAGCCCGGAGGGCAAGAAGGCCGCGGACCAAGTGAGGAAGGCCCGCGCTGCGGGAGACGACCTCATCCCCTGGTGCCCCAACGCCGAGGACGCCAAGAACCACATGAACCGCACCGAGGCGTGCATGCGGGACCTGGGCGAGGCCAAGCTCATCTTCCTGTCCAGCGACCCCGACGCTCCGCCGTTCGGCTATGCGCGGTTCCACTTCGAGCAGCGGCTGAAGACCTACCCGAACAAGAGCAGTGGCGGCAGCGACTTCGCCGAGTTCGACCAGAGCAATCGTCAAGACTTGTGGATGGTGTCTTCTGGGTTTGATGCGGTGATCTCGGCTGCGGCGAGGCGTGCTTCCTCGCGCGCGACCTGGTCGGGGGTGGTTGAGGAGGGCTCGATTCGAAGCGCTTGACGAGGGAGTCCTTGACGCCGAACACGGCGTCGGAGCCCAGCAGGCTGTCGCCCTCGACGAAGATGTGGGTGACGAGGGTGCGCAGGCCGGGCGAGGTGGCCATGAAATGCAGATGGGAAGCGCGCAGGGGCGAGCGCGCGGTCTTGTCGAGCAGGGTTCCCACGGGACCGTCATGGGGGATGGGGTACGGCGTGGGGGTGAGTCCCCAGAACGCGTAGGCGCCCTGCTCGTCGGTGTACAGGTGGGCCCGGGCGGTCAGGTGGCCGTCGTCGCGCTGCACGTCGTAGAGGCCGTCCTCGTCGGCTTCCCATACCTCGAGGCGTGCGCCGGGGACAGGATTGCCGTCGGTGTCGGTGACGGTGCCCTCGACCCAGCATGGTTCTCCCGGGGCGCCCGCGGCCATGTCGCCGCCCAGGGCGATCTCGGGGGAACCTTCGACGAAGAACGGGCCGACCACGGTGGCCTCGGTGGCGCCCGCGGTGGCCTCGTAGTTGACGTTGATGGTCTGCATGGAGGCGCCGAGGACGTCGGACAGCAGCACGAACTCCTGGCGGCGGTCGGTGGTGAGGTGGCCGGTGGCGGTGAGGAAGTCGATGGCCTGCTGCCATTCGGCTTCGGTGAGGCGGACCTCGCGGATGAAGGCGTGCAGGTGGCGCACCAGGCCCTGCATGAGTTCCTTGAGCCGGGCATCCGGCGTGTTGTGGAACGAGGCGAGCACCGTGCGGACCAACTCGTCCTCGACGTGACGTTGCCGGTCCGGCACTGCGGGAGGGGTGGCGGTCATGGTGAGGGTCCTCCTGACGTGGGCGTGGTGGGTCTCCTACCCGGAGGTGCGCCGGGTTCGTCGCTCGCCGTGGACGATGACGGCGAGCAGGCCCCCGGCGAGGGCGAGGTTTTTGAGGAAGTCGCCTTGCTGGTGGGCGCGTTGCGGGCCATCGGGCTGGGTCCAGAAGGGGAAGGCGGCGAGGGTCGTGGGCACCAGAGAGCCGGCGAGCGCCGCCGAGCAGGCCGCGGGCGCGATGCCGGCCGCCAGTGCGGCTCCCGCGGTGACATGGACGGCCGCGTTGGCGCGGACCAGTTGCCGGTCGGTGAACCGGTCCAGGAGTGGCACAGCACGGCGGCACCGCTTCAGGAAGGTTTCCGCTCCCTGCGCGGGGCCGTCCGGGTGCCGCCACACGTGGTGGCCTCCGGAGACGAAGACGGCGGCCAGCGCGATACGGGAGAGGGCGCGGCCCACGTGGTCGTAGTGCGGTGGTGTGTCAGGCATGCCAGGGATCCGTTCGCAGGTGGCGGTCGAAGTAGCGCTCGATCAGTGCGGGGGTCAGCAGCACGGAGCGTTCGACGTCCGGGGCGCGGGACGACAGCGCGGTGGCCGTCATGGGGTGCAGTTCCCAGTCGCCGGTGTTGAGGAAGCCGTGGTGGGCGCCGTGGACCAGCAGCAGATGGGACTCGGCGCCCGCAGTGAGCAGGGTGTCGTGGAGCCTGCGGCTTTGTGCCGGTCCGATGAGGAGGTCGGCGTCGCCGTGCAGCAGGAGCACGGGCGGTACGCGTGCGTGGACCTGCCGGGCCGGGCTGGCCTCGACGGCGGTGGCGGCCCGGTCCGACGGGCGTCCGCCCAGGAGGCCCCAGGCCGGGTCGGAGGGGTCCACGCCCAGCACCCCACCGGGCAGGGCGTCGTCGTTGAGGTGCGGCAGATCCGTGGGAGGATAGCCCGCCACCACGGCTCGTACACCGGGCGCCGCGGGGGACCCGTCGGTGTCGGCCGCGAAGGCCGCGAGCAGTGCCAGGTGCGCGCCGGCGGAGCTGCCCCACAGCCCGATCGACTCCCGGTCCAGGGCATGAGTGTCCGCGATGTCGCGCAGATGGCGCAGCGCGGCGAGGACGTCGTGCAGCTGGGCGGGCCAGGGGGCGGCCTCGGAGGACCGGTACTCGATGTCCGCCATGGCGTACCCGCGTTCGGCGAAGAGCCGGGTCAACCGGGGCCCGCACCCCCGCCGTTGGTTGCGCCAGCCGCCGCCCGCGAGCCACACGATCACCGGTGTGGGTGTCGGCGTGGACTGCGGCAGATACAGGTCCATCCGCAGGTCCGTGCGGTACGCGAGGTCGCGCAGCACCCGGACGTCAGCCGGGTCGATCTTCTCGGGGGGACGCGGTGCCCGGCTGAGCCCTTCCACGAAACGACCCATGACGTCGGCGTTGTTCGCCCGTACCCGCATGACGTCACTGGTCACCGATTGCCTTCCCTCGCGATCACGGCGAGGAGAGGGAGGTTGCGACGCCTCCTTGCGCGGTGGTCGGCGAGCCGCTGCTGATAGTGCGGGGCGAGCATGTCCGGCGTCCACTCCATCTCGTGGTCCAGTACGACGTCGACACCGGTGACACCCGGCAACTCGGCTAGCCGCTCGCGCGCCTCGTTGGCGAATGCGCCCAGCAGCATGCAGGTCGGGTCGGTGAGCCCGATCTTCACGCTGATCCGCTGACCGTCCGCGCCGTCGTCGCTGACCTGGATGTCGCTGATCAGCCCCATGTCGTCCATGCCGGCCGGAACACCCGCGGTGATGCTGCACGGGTCGATGATTCCGTTGAGCTCGTCCCGGACCCGGGCCTCGGTGACACCGCTCATCACGCCGCCCCCAGCTCGGTTTCGATCCTGCCGCCCCACGGAGCAGCCAGTTCGGTGGTGTCGAACTCGTCGCCGGCGATCGTGGCTCGCAGCTTGTCCTCGTCGATGCCGTGCAGCCGCAGGAAGTTGCGGCCGAGGATGTCCTTCTTGGCCTCCAGGGTCAGTGGCTCCACGCCGCGTTCCTCGATCAGGTCCCGCGGTGTTTCGAGATCCCAGAACGCCTCGATCAGCGGGCGCGGATGGGCCGCGATGACACCGGTGCCCCAGATGATGCGCTGGGCCCCGCCGGGTACCGCGAGGAAGGCTCCGATCGCTTCGGCGAACCGGCGCGGTGCGGTCCGGGCCAGCGCTGAGGTCACCTCCAGGTTGACCACGACGTTGGGAGCGCACTCCATCAACATGGCCGTTTCCTCGACGAACGCCAGTCCGCCGTGTACCACCTCGAAGGACAGGTCGGGAAACGCCGCCGCGGCGCCTTCGATGTCGTCGATCCGCAGTGCGTGGGCAGGCCCGGGGCCGACCGGGAGCGCCTTGTGGATTCCCACGACCTTCAGCCCGCGCTCCCGGGCCCGTTCGAACACCGGGTAGCACACCTCCGGATCGCTCATGTCCAGTGAGGTGACCCGGCCTTCGACCAGGTCGATCGGGTAGAGCTTGAGTGCGTTCACGTGGTGCTCGTCGACCAGTTCGTCGACACGGTCGACCGCGCCCGGCCGCAGCGGGGACACCGCGCCGTAGGCGAGCACCCGGTTCGGCCACAGCTCCCGCATCGTGAGGCCGGTGGACAGACGTGAGCCGCCGTCGTGGAAGTGTCCGTAGATCGGTGTCTCGTGGTAGACGATGATGTCGGATTGGCTTTCCGCCAGGATCGACCGCCCGATGGCTTCGGCGCCCGCGCCATGGTTCAGATAGAGCGACTTCTCGATGGCGTAGCCGGGCCCGCCGAACCGCTGGTGCTGGTGGTACATGTGCTCGCCGATCGCGCGGCCGAAGGCCGGGTCGACGCAGTTCTCGGGCAGGAAGTTGTAGTCGTGCGCCACGCCCTCGACCACCAGGGTATTTTCGATCATCGTGTGCTCCTTCGGCTGTGTTCCTGAGGTGGGCTCGTTCGTTCGCGGTTACGTCAGCAGCCCCGTGATGCTCTTCAGCGCCTCCGCCGCGAGGCGGTCGTCGGTGGCCCCGTCGGCGCCACCGATGCCGATGCCGCCGATGACCTCGCCCTCGTCGACGACCACCGGCTGCCCTCCGGGCACCGGCAGCAGGTGACCGTCGACCAGATGGGGCGGGGCGACGGCCATGGCCGGGTCCGCGGCGAGCGCCGCGAACGCGGAGGTCGCCATGCCGGTGACGGCGGCGGTGTACGCCTTGCGGCGTGCGGTTTCAACGCCGATGGGGCCGACTCCGTCGTCGCCGAGCAGCACCTTCGTGATGCCGCCGCGGTTGACGACCACCACACAGATGCGCGCGCCCTCGGCCCGGGCCGCCTCCAGCGCTGCCTCTGCCGCGCCGTACGCGATGGCGTAGGTCAGGGGTTCCCTCATCCTGCGGTCCTCTCGGGGAGCGGGGCGGCGGTGGCGCCAGAGCGATTCGGCACTGCCGGGACTCCGCGGATCAGGTCCGACGCCTTCTCGGCGACGGCGATGACGGTGGCGTTGATGTTCGCGCCGGGCACGCTCGGCAGCACCGATGCGTCGACGACGCGCAGCCCGTCGATACCGCGGACCCGCAGATCGGGGTCGACGACGGCGCTCTCGGCGGTGCCGATGGCGCAGGTGCCGCAGGCGTGGTTGGCGGAGTAGCCGGTCTCCCGCAGATAGCGCTCGAGGTCCTGGTCGGTGGTCACGTCGGGGCCCGGTGCGAGTTCCGCCCCGATCATCGGGGCGACCTCGGGACTGCGCAGGATGGCCAGCGTGGTGCGCACGGTTTCCCGCAGGGCGACGACGTCCTCCGGTTCGGTGAGGAGGTTGAACGTGATGCGCGGAGTGGCCGTCGGGTCGGCGGACCGCAGCCGGACCTCGCCACGGCTGCGCGGGGTGGCGACGGCGTTCAGGGCCACGCAGTGGCGGTTGCGCAGCGGCCGGACGCCGGGGAACCAGGGCCGGGCGTCGAACCCGCCGGCCAGGATGCCGAGGAAGCCGTCGGGGCGGTCCAGGCCGGGGCGGGTCCGGACGTACGCCGACAGGAATTCGGGCATCTGGGCCAGCGGGCCGCTCCCGGCGACGAGCCAGCGGAGCGCGTGGCGCACCAGACGGTCCGCGCGCAGGTGCTCGTGGAAGGTCACCTGGTCCTTGACGTCGAACAGCACGGGCGCGGCCGGATGCTCTTGCAGATTGGCGCCGACGCCGGGAAGGTCCACCACCGTGTCGATGCCGTGCTCGTGGAGGTGCTCGGCCGGACCTATGCCTGAACGCATCAGTATCTGTGGCGAGTTGTACGTGCCGCCGCAGAGCACGACCTCGCGGGCCGCCCGGACCACCCGGCTCCGTCCGCCTTTCACGACACGGACGCCGGTGGCGCGTCCGCTCTCCAGGAGGAGCGTGTCCACCAACCCCCCGGTGAGCAGGGTGAGATGGGGCCGTCGCCGCAGCGCGGGGCGCAGGTAGGCGGCCGCGGTGCTGTGGCGCCGGCCGCGATGGATGGCGGTCTCGTTCTGGCCGGCGCCGGTGGGGTCGCCACTTTGTGTGTCGTCGGGGAACCCGATGCCCAGCGATCGGGCGGCGCGGTCGAGCCGCCGTCCGAAGGTGCTTCTTCCGGGGGAGGTCGACACGGTGACGGGCCCGTAGCCGCCGTGGTGTTCGGTGTCGCCACGCCAACTGTGCTCCGAGCGGCGGAAGTAGGGAACGAGGTCGTCCCAGCCCCAGCCGGTGGCACCGGCCGTGACCCAGTCGTCGTAGTCGAGATGGTGTGCGCGGACGTGGGTGGAGCCGTTGATCGAACCGGTCCCGCCGACCAGCCGGCCACGGGGCACCGGAATGCGTCTCCCGTTCAGTCCCGGCTCCGGCTCCGTCTCGTACCCCCAGCCGATCCCCTTGCGGCCCGACAACAGCCCGATCCCGAGGGGCATCTGAACCAGCAGGCCGCGGTCCGCGGGCGGCCCGGCCTCGATCAGCAGTACGCGTGTCCCGGGGTCGGCGGACAGGCGTGCGGCGAGGACACAACCGGCCGTGCCCGCGCCGACGACGACGTAGTCGTACTCGGCGCCGTGCCCGGCGCTCATGCGGGAGGTCCAGACATCATCGTCTCCTTCGGCTGTGGTTCGGCTCCGGAGGAACGCGCGCCGGCGGCGAGGAGCGCGAGGAGGCGCGGGCAGGCCGTCGCTCACGCGGCGCGTTCCGGGGTGGTGCGATCGCGAGACGGCGGGAGTCCGCGAGCGGCTCGTCGCCTCGGCGCGAAGCCAACGTAGCTCTACCCGAAAGGGTCTGCAAGTAATTCATCAAAGCAGGTCAGGTGCGTTGACAGTTTTTCATCAGGGCCGTACAACAGAAGGCGCCCGCAGGCTCGCCGCACGATGTCCGGCCCTGCCCGTGGCCTCATTTCGCGTCACTTCACGCGTCCGCGCCGCCTCAACGCCGAGGAGATGGTTCAGCATGACCGACACCACCCTGACCGATACACCCGTGGTCGACACGGGAACCGGCTACGGGCGCAAGCCCTCCTCTCACGACGCCCGCCTGACCGAGGTCGGCCCCGGCACGCCGATGGGCGAGGCGCTGCGCCGCTACTGGCAGCCGATCGCCAGTTCCACCGCGCTGACCAGCGACGTTCCGCACCGTGCCCGCCTCCTGGGCGAGGACCTGATCGTCTTCCGGGACGGCCAGGGCCGCCCCGGCGTCGTCTTCGAACGGTGTGCGCACCGCGGCAGCAGCCTCTTCTACGGCCGCATCGAGGAGGACGGCATCCGCTGCTGCTACCACGGCTGGAAGTTCGACGTGCGGGGCCACTGCCTGGAACAGGCCTGTGAACTCGACGGCGGCCGCCGCCGCAACCTCGCCCGCCAGCCGTGGTACCCGGTGGAGGAGCGGTACGGCCTGGTCTTCGTCTACATGGGCCCGCCCGAGCACAAGCCCCCGCTGCCGCGCTTCGACAGCCTGGAGCCCCTCGGGGAGGGCGAGAACTACTACACCAGCTGGACGGTGCCCGGCGCCGAGGTCATCGGCATGGAACAGGACTACAACTGGCTCCAGCTGTACGAGAACGCCGTCGACCCCGTGCACGCCTCGTGGCTCCATTCCACACACAGCGGGTTCCAGTTCCAGGGCACCGGCACCACCGGCTTTCCCGAGGACTTCTACGACGCGAGCACCGTCGCCGAGCGCGTCACCTACCACCGCACCGATCACGGCGTGAAGTACGTGCAGCGCTACCAGGACACGAAGGGCCCCGGCGGGGAGCTGGTGGACATCGACTGGTCGGTGGAGCTCCACCTGCCGAACATCGTCGCCCTGCCCGACTTCGTCAGAGTGACCCCCGATGCCCGGCACGACATGCTGATCTGGGTCGTCCCCGCCGACGACACCCACCACCGGCTGGTCTTCTCCATCCGCTCCGCCGACCCGACCCGGCTCGAGTCCTTCGTCTTCGGCATCAGGCAGAACGGCAAGGACCACTGGGAGATGACCGACGAGGAGCGCCGGCGCTTCCCCGGCGATTACGAGGCCCAGCAGTCCCAGGGCGACATCACCCAGCACTCCGAGGAGACCCTGGCGCCGTCCGACCGCGGGGTGGTCATGCTCCGGCGCATGCTGCGCACGATGATCGACGACGTCGAGGCGGGGCGGAATCCGCTCGGCGTCGGGGTCCCGGGCGAACCCGTCCGGCACGTGGAAGCCGGTGCCTTCATCCGGCGGGAGTCGGGGGACGACGCCCCGAACCCGGCCGGTGCGCACCAGGCGGCCGCGCCGACGGCGGCAGGGGCGTGACCGAGGCGTGAGCACCACCTGGACGGACGTGGTCGTCGTGGCCCGGTACGACGCCACGCCGAGAATCGCGGTCTTCGACCTCGCCCGCGCCGACGGCGGCGAGCTGTGGGAGTACGAGGCCGGCGCGCACATCGACGTACACGTCGGCGAGGCGGGACTGGTCCGGCAGTACTCCCTGTGCGGACCTCCGGGCATCCGCAAGCAGTACCGGCTCGCGGTGCTCAACGAGCCCGCTTCGCGCGGCGGTTCACACGCCATGCACGCCCTCGCCGAGGGCGACACGCTACGGATCGGCGCGCCGAGGAACCGCTTCGGTCTGACACCCGCGCGACGTCACCTGCTCCTCGCGGGCGGCATCGGCATCACCCCGCTGCTGTCGATGGCACAGACCCTCGACGCCACCGGCGGCGACTACCACCTGCACTACTGTGCCCGCAGCCGGACCGACGCCGCCTTCGTCCCCGAGCTGGAGCACCATCCACGGGCCACCCTCCACTTCGACGACCAGGACCCGGAGCAACTCCTCGACCTGAGGCGCGACCTGGGGGAACCCGCCCCCGACACCGCGGTCTACGTCTGCGGCCCCGGCGGGTTCATGGACTACGCGCTGTGGCGGGCCGCCGAGCTGGGATGGCCCGCCTCCGCCCTGCACACCGAGCGCTTCAGCGCCTCGACGGCCGCCGCCGAGACCGGCGGGGGAGGGGAGGGCGGATTCACGATCCGTCTGTCCTCGACGGGAGCGGAGTACCTCGTCCCCGAGGACCGGAGCGTCCTCGACGTCCTGCTGGCGAACGGGGTCGAGGCCCCCTCCTCGTGCGGGCAGGGCATCTGCGGCGAGTGCATCGTACGAGTGCGCGCAGGCGAGCCCGATCACCGAGACGACGTCCTGACCGACGACGAGCGTGCCGAAGGCCTGTTCACCCCATGCTCGTCGCGGTCGAGGTCCCCGATCCTGGAGCTGGAACTGTGACCACCTCATCGACAGCGGTGACCGTCGGCCCCACCGCCCCGGCCACGGTCGAGGACGCCGAGGCCGCCTGGCTCGCGGCACAGACACTCCCGGACCCGGAGCAGAGCCTGCGTGCCCTGATGCACCCCGACTGCGTCATCGTGCACGCGCCGGTGGGTCATATTCACGATGCGGACGACTGGCTGCGGTACGCGGCACGCCTGGGCCGGACCAGCCAGGTGGACACCTACGACGTGACCGTCCAGCGGTTCGGCCCCACGGCCGTGGTCAGCTGTCTCCAGGAGATGCGCGTGGCCTTCGTGCCCGAGCTGACTCCCTTCGTCATCCAGGCCGCCGTCAGCCGGGTCTGGGTGACAGCCGCATCGGGCGGCTGGCAGCTGGCGCACCAACAGATGGCCCGGCGACTTCCACCGGGCTGAACGCCCGTGCTCCCGCCATCCGGGAGCACGGCCACCGTCACGCTTCGGGCTCGCCGTCCTCCGCCGCGCCGTTCACCGCTCCATCCTTCACCGGCGCTTCGGCGAGCGCGGAAATGATCCGGGCCACCTGCTCGGAGTAGTGGTCGATGAACTCCTGCGACGCGGGGTCCTGCTGGGTGAACTCGCGCGCGATCCAGGGGAGGGCCACCGGGGCGATCGAGGCCGCGAAGAAGGCGAGGGACACCGCCCCGACGTCGAGGTCACCGCGGAACTCGCCACGCGCCTGCCGCGCGCGCAGGTCCTGAACGCTCTTGAGCAGCTCGACGGCCCGCTCGTCCTCCGCGGGCGGCGGGGTACCGGGCTCTTCCCGCGTCAGCGTACGGACCCACCCCGGATCCTCGCAGGCCATGTAGACATAGCGGCGCACCGCCTCGGCGTAGGGGAGAGCGTGGCCGACCGGCATGGCAGTCTCCAGCCACTGATCGCTCAGCGCCTCGTACAGCCCGCGTTTGCTCCCGAAGTAGTAGGTGATCAACTGATGGCTGACACCGGCCGCCTCCGCGATCCGGACCACCCGGGCCCCGTCGAAACCATGGGTGCCGAACTCCGTCCCGGCCGCGGCCAGAATGGCCCGCCGCGTGCCCACGGGGTCCCGCCGACGACCGGGATCATCGGGGCGCCTCCGGCGCTGCCGTCTGCCGGACGGTGCCGCCGACTTTCCTGATGCCGTCTCCTCCGCTGTCACACCGACGACCTTACAACCGACATCCGCCAGGCCTGATGCCGAAGGACCGGGAGCCGTCACATGTCTGCTGAAGTCCCCTGGTCAGGAGGCGAACGCCGCCTCGGCGTCGTAACCGTAGATCCAGCCGTTGCCCACCAGGGGTCGGACCCGGCGAGCGCCGCGTCGCGCGCCTCTTGCCCGGGTCCGTCGGGCAGGTGGTTGACGTCCCGGCGGGCGTGGCTGGCCTGCTGAAGCCGTGTGGTGCGTTCGATCCGTGCCGACTCGTACCGCTTCAGCGCCTGTTCGGGGTCGTTTACGGACCCGGCCAGGCAGCGCGCCAGCACCGCGGCGTCCTCGATGGACTGGGCCGCACCCTGGGCGAAGAAGGGGAACATCGGGTGCGCGGCATCACCGAGCAGCGTGATCCTCCCTCGCGTCCAGCGCCGCAGGGGTGCCCGGTCCAGCAGCGCCCAGCGCCCGGGGACGCCACCGGCGGTGATGAGGTCCGTCACCCGCGGGTCCCAGCCGGCGAACTCGGCGTGGAACTCCTCGACCGTGGCCGTAGCGCTCCAGGACTCGTCGAGGTTGTCCTCGGCAGGGGCGGCTGCGAGCCGGAGTACTCCGGCGGCGCGGGCTCGGCCACCGTATTGCGGACGACGGAATGCACGCCGTCGGCACCGATGACGACATCGGCCTCGACCCGGCGGCCGTCGGCGAAGCGCAGCAGGGCGCCGTCCGGGTCCGCCGCGACCGAGGTACAGCGCGCGCCCAGACGGATCCACTCGCCGGGCACGGCCGTCCTGACGGTGTCGAGCAGATCGGCCCGGTGAACGACATAGGTGCGCTCGCCGTAGAGCCGCTCGCACACACCGCTCAGGTTCTCCACCGAGAGCACGCTCCCATCGGCCCAGCGACGGAACTCCCAGCCCCGGTCGAGCGGCACGGCCCGGCGCAGGAACCGCTCCATGGTGCCGAGGCGGCGCAGCAGCCGTACGGCGTTGGGGGCCACGACGAGTCCGGCGCCGACCTCGGTGAGGGCGGGCGCCTGCTCGTAGACGGTGGCGGTCAGTCCCGCGCGGCGCAGGAAGGCGGCGGCTGCCAGGCCACCGATGCCACTCCCGATGATGGCGATCCGCGGGCCGTGCACAAGGTCGGGCATGGAGCCACTCCTCAGCCTCGATGGCGAACGTCCTGGTGTGACTCGGATCCTCACCGACGTGCCGCACCATCCGGACCGGCCATGTCCATTCAATGGACGTCCACTTTCGGCGGCCCCCATGGGGAGCGGAGGTCTGATGCCCCGTACGAACCAGCCCGGACGCAGCGTGAGTGCGCGGCTGTTCGATGTTCTCTTCACGTTCCGGCCCGGCCGCTCCCGGCTCACCCTCGCCGACCTGAGCCGTGAGACGGGGCTGCCCCATGCCACCGTGCGCCGGCTGGCACTGGAACTCGTCGAAGCCGGGGCGCTGGACCGGGCACCGGACGGCTCCTTCAGCGTCGGCCTCCGGCTGTGGCAACTGGGCACCCTGGCGCCGCTGAGCATTCCGCTGCGCACCATCGCGCTCCCCTTCATGGACGACCTGCATACGGCGCTGCGCCAGCACGTACAGCTCGCGGTACTGGAGGGCACCGAGGCGGTTCTCGTCGAGCGGTTGTCGGCGGGCAAACGCGGTGGACGTCGTGTCGAAGATCGGCGGGAGGCTGCCGTTGCACTGCTCCGGCGTGGGCAAGGTCCTGCTGGCCCACGCCGGGCCCGAGCTGACGGAGCAGGTCATCGCGCAGGGCCTTCGGGCGTACACCGACCGCACCGTCACCGCTCCGGTGCGGCTGCGGGCGCTGCTGGCCGAGTGCCGCGAGACCGGAGTGGCCGTCGTCCGTCAGGAAAGGACACCGGGGGTCGAGTCAGTGGCCACCCGCGTCATCAACGCCGACGGCGAGGTCGTCGCGGCCCTGTCGGTCGTCGTCAGCGCCGGGTCGGTCGATCTCCGGACGGTACGTCCGGCGGTCATCGCCTCCGGGCTGGCCGTGTCCCGCAGACTGGGATGGCGCCCATCAGCCGGAGTCCGGTAGGGCCGCTTGCCCGAGCGGGTGCGGGGCGCGCTGCGCCGGCATCATGCCCCGCCCGGCTCACCCGCTTGGGTCTGGAAGATCAGGTCCAGGAACGCGTGGACGGGGCCGACGATGTCCAGGTCGTGGTCGAGGAGCCACTGGAGTTGAAGGCCGTTGAGCACGGACTGAAGGAGAGTGGCCGCGTGTTCGGGAGCGAGCCCAGCGTGCAGTTCGCCGCGGTCCGCCTTCTCGCGCATGCCCTGGGCGAAGTGCGCGCGCCCCACGTCGTAGCGCTGGACGAAGTAGGCGTGTGCCGGGTGATCCGGGCGCGAGGCGGCCGCGGCGAGTTCGATCCACAGGCGCATCAGCTCGGGTGACTTCTGGTGGTGGCGCAGGAGTTCGCCGAGGTGCGGCGCGAGCTCGTCCATGCCCGCCACCCGCGACAGGCCGTACTGCCACTCCTCGGTGTCCCGCTCGGCGAGCACCGCGGCGAGTAGGTCGTCCTTGTTCTGGAAGTGGTGCAGGAGGCCCGCGTGGGTGATGCCGGCCCGTTCGGCGATGTCTCGCAGGGAGGCCTTGGTGAAACCGTGCTCGGCGAAACTGTCCCGTGCCGCCCGCACGATCTCCGCCCGCCGGGCCGCCGTCTTGGCGTACGGTCCGCGGGCCTTTGCCTGAGTCACGATGTGCTCCCTCTCCTCACTCAGGTTATGCGCCGATATGTAACGCTCTGATTACGAAGCCGAGCAACAGTCTTCCCGCCCTTGTGGTCCCGGTCTACCTTCCGATCGAAAACCAACCACATGGTAAGTGTTGGTGATCGCCCGCCGACATACCCGCGCACGGGCGCGCTGACGAAGGTCGTCCGTACGACCCGGACGCGGCGCGAGTGCCACCGCGCCCGTCACCACCGACACTCAGGAAGGCAGCCGACGATGACCGAACCCGCTCCCGGGTTCCTCTGGGGAGCCTCCACCGCACCGCACCAGATCGAGGGCAACAACCTCAACAGCGACTTCTGGGCGAGCGAGGGGCGCGTCCCCGGCATGGAGCGCAGCGGCGACGCCTGCGACAGCTACCACCGGTACCGCGAGGACATGAAGCTGCTCGCGGACGCCGGGCTCAACGCCTACCGCTTCGGCATCGAGTGGGCCCGCATCGAGCCGGTCCCCGGCATGATCTCGCGGGCCGAACTCGCCCATTACCGGCGCATGATCGAAACAGCCTTCGAGCTCGGCCTGACCCCGGTCGTGACCTTGCACCACTTCACCAGCCCGCTCTGGTTCGCCCAGGAAGGCGGCTGGCTCGGCGAACACGCCACCGAGCGGTTCCGGGCGTACGCCGAGGCGGTCTCCCCGATCCTCGAAGGTGTCGAGTGGCTCGTCACCATGAACGAGCCCAACATGCTGGCCATCATGGTCGGCATGGCCCAGGCCATGCGGAACCAGCAGGCGGGCGGGGAGTGGCAGAGCCCCACCGTGGACAACGAGGGGCCGCGGCCGCCGCTGCCGGCCCCCGACGTGAAGATCGGCGAACGGCTGGTCGAGGCGCACCACGCCGTACGGGACGGCTTGCGCGAGCGCACCGGCGCGAAGGTCGGCTGGACGGTCGCCAACCGCGCCTTCGTCGCCCGCCCGGGGGCCGAGGAGAAGAAGCGGGAGCTGGAGTACGTCTGGGAGGACCTCTATCTGGAGGGAGCGCGCGGCGACGACTTCGTCGGCGTGCAGTCGTACTCCAGTCAGTGGGTCGGCCCGGACGGCATCGAGCCCCACCCGCAGCACCCGGACAACACGCTCGTCGGAACCGCCTACCGGCCCGACGCCCTGAGCATCGCCGTACGGCACACCGCCGAGGTCACCGGAGGCATGCCGATCCTGATCACCGAGAACGGCATCGCCACCCGCGACGACACCCGTCGGATCGCCTACACCGGCGAGGCCCTGAAGCACCTCGGGGCTGCGATCGCCGACGGCCACGGCATCGACGTACGCGGCTACCTGCACTGGAGCCTGCTGGACAACTACGAGTGGGGCCACTGGGAGCCGACGTTCGGCCTGATCGAGGTCGACCGCGAGACCTTCGAGCGCCGCCCCAAGCCCAGCCTCGCCTGGCTGGGCGAAACCGCCCGTCGCGGGCTCAACTGACGCCCGGTGAAACGATTAAATCCGACGCCGTACCCACCTCTGTCCTGCTCGGGCCACTGCCCCGCAACGACGCGTAGGAGCCCCATGCTCTCGCCCCGCACCAGCCCCACCCGCGACATCGTCAGCCTCGACGGCCTCTGGCGGTTCGCCCTCGGCACCCGCGCCGCCGACACCCCGTGGACGTCCCGGCTCACCTCGCCGCTCGAAGCCCCCGTCCCCGCCAGCTACAACGACCTGTTCGTCGACGCCGAGATACGTGACCACGTCGGAGTCGTCTGGTACCAGCGCGATGTGCGGGTGCCGCGCGGCTGGGCGGGGGAGCGGGTGGTCCTGCGCTTCGGCTCCGTCACCCATTCCGCGCAGGTCTACGTGGACGACCGGCTCGTGGCCGAACACACCGGCGGCTACACCCCGTTCGAGGTGGACCTGGGCGGGGTCGTCCGCCCCGGTGCCGAGTTCCGGCTGACGGTCGGCGTCGACAACCGGCTGACGAACGAGACGATCCCGCCGGGCACCGTCACCACCGGCCCCGACGGCCGCGAACGCCAGTCGTACCTGCACGACTTCTACAACTACGCGGGCATCGCACGCCCGGTCCGCCTGTGCAGCACACCGCTCACCTTCGTCGAGGACGTCACGATCGTCACCGGACGGGACGGCGCGGCCGGCATCGTCGACTACCGCGTGGAGACTGCCGGCGAGGCCGCCGAGACGACCGCCGTCCGGGTGCGCGCGGTCGACGAGGCGGGCCGGACCGTGGCGGAGGCACATGGCCCCGAGGGTGTCCTCCGCATCGAGGACGTCACCCTCTGGCAGCCCGGCGCCGCCTACCTCTACGACCTCGTGGTGGAGCTGGTCACCGACGGCGAGACCGTCGACAGCTACGCCCAGCCCTTCGGTGTCCGCACCGTCGAAGTGCGGGGCACCGAATTCCTCATCAATGGCGAACCGTTCTACTTCACCGGTTTCGGCAAGCACGAGGACATCCCCGTCCGCGGCAAGGGCCACGACGACGCGTACCTCGTCCACGACGTCCAGCTCCTTCAGTGGACCGGCGCCAACTCCTTCCGCACCGCCCACTACCCGTACGCGGAGGAGGTGCTCGACTTCGCCGACCGGCACGGCATCGTCGTCATCGACGAAACCGCCGCCGTCGGCCTCAACCTGGGCGTCATGGGCGGCCTCACCGGCGCCGCGCCGACCCCGACCTTCGCGCCCGAGAACTTCGGCGGGCCCACCCACGACGTCCACGCCCAGCACCTGCGTGAACTGATCGAACGGGACAAGAACCACCCGAGCGTGGTGATGTGGTGCCTCGCCAACGAACCCGCTTCCAACGAGGACGGCGCCCGCGAGTACTTCGAGCCGCTGGTCGAGCTGGCCCGCAAGCTCGACCCGACCCGCCCCCTCACCTACGCCGCGGTCATGTTCGCCACGCCGCAGAACGACCTGATCGGCGACCTGTTCGACGTACTGAGCATCAACCGCTACTACGGCTGGTACCTCTTCACCGGTGACCTCGCCACCGCCGAGCAGCACTTGGAGCAGGACCTCCGCGGCTGGGCCGAACGCTTCGGCAAGCCGGTCATGATGTCCGAGTACGGCGCCGACACCCAGCCCGGGCTGCACTCCGTCTGGGACACCCCGTGGAGCGAGGAGTACCAGAGCGACTACCTCGCCATGTACCACCGCGTCTTCGACCGCATCCCCGAGTTCATCGGTGAACACGTCTGGAACTTCGCCGACTTCCAGACCGGCGCCGGCATCCACCGGGTCGACGGCAACAAGAAGGGCGTGTTCACCCGCGACCGCAAGCCGAAGACGGCCGCGTTCGCCCTCCGCCGCCGCTGGCGCGGCCTGGACGGGCGCAAGCCCGGCCACGCCGCGGATGACTGACGCGGCTTCGAACGGTCCCGCGCGGTCCTCCCAGCCATGATCGCTGCAGGTGTGGGCCCGATCGTCAACACTGCGGAAACCCCGGTGGCAATCGCCTGCCACCGGGCCTGACATCGCACCGGGTCGGATCGCGGTCCCACCAGGTCATCCACGAACGCGTGCCGTCCTCCGCCAACTGCCGTGCCACCTGGCCATCATGAGACGAAGGAGTCCTCATGGCTCAAAACGATCGCGACATCAGCGTGGCCGGACCCCCTCCGACCGAGCCGGCGAAGGGCGACGGCGGGGAGCCGACCGAGGCCCCCGCCCCCGAGATCGAGGCGCCGCCACTGGAGAAGGTCGGCACGGACTACCTCACCTGGATGATGATCGCCAACTTCGGGGCCTCGCTGGCCCTGATGGTTCCGCTGTCCTACTCCTTGGCACTGCGGATCTCCGACCTCGCCCCCGGACGCGAGGAACTGCTCGGATACGTCACCGGGTCCGCCCAATTCGTCTACCTCGTCCTCAGCCCCCTGATCGGTTTCTGGAGCGACCGGAGGCGCTCCCGCCTCGGCCGCAGGACACCCTTCATGATCGTCGGGACGGTTCTCGGCATCGTCGGGCTTTGCGGCATCGCCGTCGCCCCCACCGTCCTCCTGGTGGGCCTGTCATGGGTCGTCGGCATGGTCGGCTGGTCCACGGCCGGGCAGGCCATCCAGAACGTCCAAGCCGACCGCGTGCCCGAGGAGCAGCGCGGCCGTGTCTCGGCGCTGAGCAGCGTCATGACGCAGATAGCGCCGGTGATCGGCATAGGCATCGCGTACACGGTGGCCTCCAGCACCCTCCTGGTGTTCCTCGTCCCGGGCGTCCTCGGAGCCGCGCTGCTGCTGTTGTTCCCGGTCTTCAAACCGGAAGGAGACTCCCGTGAACTCGTCCACACCAGCGATGTGACCCTCAAAGGCATGGTCGCCAGCTACGGGTTCAATCCGCGGAAGTACCCCGACTTCGGCTGGAACTGGCTCGGCCGCTTCGTCTTCTTCATGGGCCTGTACTTCAACACCACCTTCGGCACGTTCTTCTACGCCCAGCGGCTCGACCTGCCCATCAAGGAGGTCGCCGGCGTCGTCGCGACCATCGGGACCATCGGGGTGCTGGCGGCAGCCGGCGGCGCCATCGGGGGTGGCTTCCTCTCCGACAAGCTGGGCAGGCGCAAGCTGTTCACCCTGCTGGGTTCCACGATCTTCGTCGCCGGGGCCGTCACCGAGGCATTCGCCCACTCGCTGCCCCAGCTCGTCGTCGGCGCGGTGCTGATGCAGCTCGCCATCGCGCTGTTCAGCGCCGTCGACCAGGCGATCGTGTTCGCAGTCCTCCCGGACCGGGCTCAGGCCGGCCGCTACCTCGCGGTCGTCGCGTTCGCGCAGAAGATCCCCAGCGCCATCGCCCCGCTCATCGCCCCGCTCATCATCACCATCGGCGTCACGGGCGGCGACAAGAACTACACACTGCTCTATCTGAGCGGCGCGCTCCTCGCGCTCGCCGGCGGCCTGATCGTCAAGTTCAAGGTCACGTCGGTCCGGTGAAAGGGCACCCCGGCACTCGCTCGCCGCGACAACCTCCGTCAGCAACACCAGAGTTCATCGACTTCCGGGAAAGCAGAGCATGAACAACGCACCGTACGACCTGTGCATCGACAGCGGCGGTGACCAGTTCGCCGTGTCGGGACCCGCCCCCCGCCTGTCGTGGAAGCCGCCGTCGGACGCGGGCCGCCCGGCGGAGTACGAGCTGGAGTGCACCGTCGACGGCGAGGCGCAGCCCGCGGTGAGGGCCGCGCCCGGCCGGCACCGGTTCCTCCGCTGGCCCTGGGCGGCGCTGGGCAGCGGCCGGCAGGTGGCCTGGCGGGTCCGGGCCGACGCCGCCGAGGGTCCGTCGCCGTGGTCGGAGTGGAACACGTTCGAGGTCGGCCTCCTCAATGAGGACTGGCGGGCGCGCTGGATATCGCCGGTCGAATCCGGCGACCCCGGCTACGGCAAGCGCCCGGCCCACACCCTGACGACGCGGTTCGAGGCACGGGCCGGGGTGCGCTCGGCGCGGTGGTACGCGACGGCGCTCGGCGTGTACGAGGCGTATGTGAACGGTGAGCGGGCCGGCACCGCCGAACTGTCGCCCGGGACCACCTCCTACGACCGCACGCTCTACGCCCAGGCATCGGACGTCACGGCCGCCGTCACGGCGGGCGGCAACCTGATCGAGATCGTCCTCTCCGACGGTTGGTACCGGGGGCAGGTCGGCGCTTTCCGTCTGCCGGCCGGCTGGGGCACGGTGCTCGGCGCACGGGCCGAGCTGCACATCACCTACAAGGACGGCTCCCACCAGGTCGTGCGAAGCGACGAGACCTGGACGAGCACGAGGTCGGCCATCACCCGGGCCGACCTCATGGACGGGCAGACCACCGACTTCCGCGGTCGGCCCGGCACCGGGCAGCCCGTCCTCGTCGACCAGGTCGAGGCGCCTGCGATCGACTGGTCGCCGGCGCCGCCCGTTCGCGTCGTGGAGTCGCGTCCGGCAGAGTCGGTCGAGCGGCTCGAAGACGGGCGCTGGATCGCCGACTTCGGGCAGAACGCCTCCGGCTGGGTCGCCCTGAGCGACCTCGGAGCGGCCGGTACCCGCACCGTGGTCGACTACGGCGAGCACGTCGGCGCCGACGGCGATCTGACGACTGCCCACCTGGACTCCGCCCGGCCCGGCGAGAAGCCCATCACCTTCGTCCAGCGCGACGAGGCCGTCTCCGCGGGCCGTGGCGAGGCGTTCGAGCCGCGCCACACCGTGCACGGCTTCCGGTATGCGCGCATCCGCCGCAACGGCGCCGCCCCGCTCGACCCCGCGAGCCTCACCATGCGCGTCGTCCACACCGACCTGCGCCGCACCGGCACCTTCGCGTGCAGCGACGACGACCTCACCCGCCTCCACGAGATCGCCGAGTGGAGCTTCCGCGGCAACGCCGTCGACGTGCCCACGGACTGCCCGACCCGCGAACGTCTTGCCTGGACCGGCGACTACCAGGTCTTCGCACCGACCGCCACGCGCCTGTACGACGTCCTCGGCTTCAGCCGCAAATGGCTCCGCTCCGTCCGCGACGACCAGCTGCCCGACGGCCGGATCGCCAACTTCTCGCCCGACGGCCGACGCATCAAAGACCACCTGGACGACCAGTTCGCCCTGATGACCGGCTCCGCCGGCTGGGGCGACGCGATCGTCGCCGTTCCCTGGGAGCTGTACGAGTCCTACGGCGACCGAGAGGCGCTCGCCGAGAACTGGGAAGCGATGGTCCGCTGGGTCGAATGGGCGCTGCGGACCGCCCGCACCGCGCGCCACCAGTCCCGGACCGAGCGCTCGGCCGAGCCCCTCCCGCACGAGCGGTACCTGTGGGACGGCTCCTTCCACTGGGGCGAGTGGACCGAGCCGAAGGCGAAGGCGGCCGACGGCACCCGCATCGACCCGATCAAGACCAACCCCATCGCCTGGTTCATGGCCGACAAGGGCGAGCTCGGCACCGCGTTCCTGTACCGCTCGACGGCGACCCTCGCCGGTGTCGCCAGGGTGCTGGGCCACACCGAGGACGCAGCCCGCTACACCGGGACCGCCGAGCGCATCCGCGACGCCTGGCGCACCGAGTTCCTCGCCCCCGATGGACGCACCACCGGCGACACCCAGGCCGGCTATGTGCGCGCGCTGGCTCTCGGACTCGTCCCCGAGGAAATGCGCGAGGCCGCCGCCGCGCGCCTGGTCGACTTGATCCGTGCCGCCGACACCCACCTCGGCACCGGCTTCCTCGCCACCGGCGACCTGCTCCCGGTCCTGGCCGACACCGGCCACGCCGACATCGCCTACGACCTGCTCTTCCGGCGCACCGCACCCTCCTGGCTGTACATGCTCGACCGCGGCGCGACCACGATCTGGGAGGACTGGGAGGGCATCGACGAGAACGGCACCGCCCACGACTCCCTGAACCACTACAGCAAGGGCGCCGTGATCCGCTTCCTGCACACCCACACCCTGGGGCTGCGGCAGGCGCCGGGATCGGCCGCCTGGGAATCCTTCGAGGTCGCGCCGGTCCCGCACCGGCCGCTGACCTGGGCCCGGGGCACACACGAGTCCCCGCAGGGCACGATCGCCGTCGAGTGGCGGATGACGGGCGACAAGCTCACCATCACCGTCGAGGTCCCACCGGCCAGTACCGCGTGCGTCGTCTTCCCCGACGGCACCATCGAGGCAGTCACGTCCGGCACCTTCAGCGCCACCCGCCGTATGCCGAAGGGAGGTTGAGGCGCGGCCCGCACGCGGATGACGTCGGCCGTCGCCCGCCTCCCTTCCGGCCGACAGGGAACGCGCCGAACGCATCCTGGCCGCCGCCCGGGAGCTTTTGCCGGCGTGGGGCTACAAGCGGGTCACCGTCGACGAGATCGCGGCGCCGCGCCCGCATCGGCAAGGGCACCGTCTACCTGCATTGGAGGACGAAGGAGGTCCTGTTCGCCGAGCTGCTGCGGCGTGAGTTCCATGACGTGCCGGGTCTCATTGCCGCCCGGATCGAGCAGGATCCGGCGGTTGCCCTGCCCCGCCGGCTGGTCCCGGAGGTCTTTCTGGAGCAGGTCCGGTGGCCCCTGGCCCGTGCGATCCTCACCAGCGACGGCGATGTTCTCGGCACGCTCGCCATGACCGCCGACGGGCATCCGGTGGCCCGGCAGCTCGGCTTCCACCCGTGCGGACCTGCTCGGCCGGGTGATCAAGGGGGCCGTCGAACCCCCGGCCACGCCGACGGAAGCCACCGTGCGTGCCGCCGCGCGGGATGTCGTCTCCGCACTGGCCGATGCCCGGAGCGAGCTGGCCGGAGGCTGAGGGGCAGGCGGTGTCGCGTTCCGGTACGCCGCATCGGCGGTCAGTCGGCCGTGCGCCAGCGGGAGCGCAGGTTGAACGCGGCGGTCTTCGGGCGGCGTTCCCGTGTGAAGACCCCCTTTTTGTTGCCGTCGACGCGGAAGACGCCCGGGGCGGTGGCGAAGTCGGCGAAGTGCCAGATCTGCTCGCCCACCACCGCGTCGATCCGGTCGAAGACCCGGTGGTACACATCGAGCAGGCCGGCCTGGTATTCCTCGGTCCACGGAGTGGGCACGGTGCTGCGCAGGCCGGGGTAGGTGTCGGCGCCGTATTCGGTGATGACGATGGGCTTGTCGTGCTGCTCCGCCCACTGCCGTAGTTCGGTCTCCAGCGCGGTCTCGGCGGCTTCGAGGTCGCCGGGGCCGACGTACCAGCCGTAGTAGCGATTGAGCAGGACGACGTCGAAGAGGTCCGTGACCTGACATTGGTCCGGTCGCGCGAGCAACGCGTTGACGTAGGCGACGGGCCGGGTCGGGTCCATGCGGCGGGCTTCGGCGGCCAGCGGGGCGAAGTAGTCCCGTGCTTCCGGCTGGACATGGTCGGGTTCGTTCGCGATGCTCCACAGCACGACGCTGGGATGGTTCTTGTCACGCGCCACGAGCTCCCGGATCGCCTGGAGGTGGGTGCGCCGGGTGTCCTCGCTGATGGTGTCGGGGGAGAACGTGGACACCCGCTCGCCGGAGTTGAAGATGCCTCCGCCGATGTTGAGGTTGAGGCCGACCGCGGCCGTTTCGTCGATCACGACCACACCGTGCCGGTCGGCATAGTCGAGGACTTCCTCCGCGTAGGGGTAGTGCGAGGTCCGGAAGGAGTTCGCGCCGATCCAGTCCAGGAGGGCGAAGTCGTGCACCATCAGCACGTCGTCGTGGCCCTTGCCGCGTATGGCCGCGTCCTCGTGCTTGCCGAACCCCTTGAAGTAGAAGGGGGTTCCGTTGATCAGGAACTGTTTGCCGCGTACTTCCACGGTGCGCACGCCGACAGGCTGACGGTAGCTGTCGATGACGTCCCCGGCGGTGTTCAGCAACGAGGCTTCGAGTGCGTAGAGGTAGCCGTCGCCGGGCGCCCAGGGGTGCACGCCGGGCACCCGTAGGGTGCCGGCCGCACCAGTGGCCGCGGCCACTTCGGCGCCTGAGGCGTCGAACAGCGAGATACGGACCGAGTGGGCCTCTCCGGTGCTGTCCACCCGGTAGCCGACCACGCCAGTGGTGTCCTCGAAGGTGGTGGTTACCGTGATGTCGCTGATGTGGACTGTGGGGGTGGTGTAGAGCCAGACCGGTCGGTGCAGGCCGGCGTAGTTGAAGAAGTCGTGGAAGTACCGCTGCACCCGGCGGCCGTCGGGCCGCTCCTCGATGCGGCCGGGCGGGATCGATGCCCAGGTCAGTTCGTTGTTGACGACGACGGTGACGCGGTTGTCGGCTCCCGGCCGTAGCTGTTCGGTGACGTCGGCCTCGAACGGCGTGTAGCCGCCCTCATGCTCGGCGACCTTGGTGTCGTTGACCCAGGCGGTGGCGCGGTGCGTCGCGGCATCACACCGCAGGACGACGCGTTCCCCTGCCCACCGGGCCGGTACCCGGACGCTCGTCTGGTACCAGGCGTCGCCGACATGGTCGCGGACTGCCGCATCGGGAAAGATGTCGTTGTAACTGGCCGGTACCGGCATGTCCACCGCCGCTGCGAGGGGCGAGCGCCACCAGCCTTCGGTGCGGCCGGCTCCCTCCGCGTCCAGGCGGAACTTCCACAGGCCGCCCAGTGAGCGGCGTTCGCGGGTGGGACCGTCCTGCGGACGAAGCATCGTCAGTTCTCCTGTTCTCCGCGGGGTGGTCACGCGGTGGGTCGGGGCCATGTGCGTGTCACGAAGGGACCGCGTCCTATTTGATGCCGGTGCTGGCGATTCCCTGAATGAAGTGTTTCTGGAGGGCGAGGAAGAGCAGGATGATGGGCGTGACGACGGTTACCGCACCGGCGAGCAGCAGGCCGTAGTTGGTGCTGTTGGCGCCCACGGAGAACAAGGCGAGCGCGACCGGCAGGGTGTAGTGTTCCTCGGTCTGAGAAATCACCAGTGGCCACAGGAAGTTGTTCCACTGCGCGAGGAATGTCAGGATCGCCAGAGTCGCCAGAGAGGGCCGGCAGAGCGGAAGAATCACCCGCAGGAAGATCCGTACTTCTCCCGCACCGTCGAGCCGAGCCGCTTCGACGAGTGAATCCGGGATGTCCCGGATGAACTGGCGCATGAGGAATACGCCGAGTGGTGTCACCAGGAAGGGAAGGATCAGTCCGAGATAGGTGTTGCTCAGGCCCATGTTGCTGACGAGGACGAAGAGCGGCACGAAGGTGGTGACACCTGGAATGATCAGCATCGTGAGGACGAGACCGAACAGGAAGCGTTTTCCCAAGAATTCGATCTTCGCGAAGGCGTATCCCGCCATCGAGCAGAACAGCAGATTTCCCGCGACGCAGGCCAAGGCGACCACTGTGCTGTTGAGGAAGTACAGCTCGAAGTTCTGCTTGGACAGCAGCTGTTCGAAGTTGGCGAGTGTCGGGGACTGGGGGAGCCAGGTGCTCGGATGCGCGACGATTTCCCCCGTTGGTTTGACCGATCCCAGGAACATCCACGCGAAGGGTGTCAGCGTCGCGAGGATGCCCGCGGTCAAGGCGACGTAGAGCATGAGGCGGACAGGTGGGGTGCGGCGGTGTGCGCTGAGGGTGAGGCCGGCCCGAGTCGTGCTGGTGGTCGTGGTGATCATGTCAGGCTTTCGCTCGGAAGATTCGGAATTGAACGAAGCTGAGCAGCGCGATGGCGGTCACCAGCACGTAGGAAGCGGCGGAAGCCATGCCGTAGTTGCCGAACCCGAATTGCTGGTAGGCGTAGTAACTGATCGATGTCGTGCTGTCCAGTGGGCCGCCACTCGTCATCACGAACGGTTCTTCGAAGAACTGGAGGTAACTGATACTCAGGAGCACGGCGACAACCAGCGTGGTCGGCCTGAGCAGGGGAAGGGTGATGCTTCGGAAAGCGCGCCAGCGCGTAGCGCCGTCCATGCGGGCTGCCTCATGCAGGTCGGCGGGCACTGACTGCAACCCTGCCAGGAAGATCACCATGGGGATGCCGAAGTGCCGCCATACCGCCATCAGGATGAGCGCGGGCATCGACCAATCCGGGTCGTTCAACCAGTCCGGCCCTTGAATTCCTATGGCAGCAAGGGCGGCATTGATCATGCCGTCCGACTGGTAGAGGTACTTCCACACCACTGCTACCGCGACAATGCTCGTCACTACCGGAGCGAAGTACGCGACGCGGAAGATTCCCTTCGCCCGCTGAATCCCGGAGTTGAGTGCGACGGCGAGAGAGAGGGCGATCACCATCGTCAGAGGAATTCCGATGGCGACGAAGTAGAGCGTGTTGAGTACCGCGCGGACGAAGGTTGGATCCCCGAACAACGTGGTGTAGTTGTCGAGGCCGACGAAGTTCACCATGAATGGTGTTCGTGCGTCGCGGCTCGTGATGTCCGTGACGCTCATGGACAGGGAGGAGAAGACCGGCCAGACGCCGAACGTCGCGAACAGCACAATGAAGGGTGAGCAGAAGGCCCATGCGGCCAGGGTGCGCCGGACTCGTCCTGATGTGCCCCTGGGAGGCGCCGTCCGACGCGGTTGAGCAGCTCGGTCCGGCGGGGCTTGCATGGAAGCGGGGGAAGTCATCGTTGGTTTCCGGTTCCGATCGTCGACGCTTTCGCCTGGAGCCGCTGCACAGCGGCCTCAGGTGATGAGGTGCCCTTGGCGACCTTCTCGATCTCGGCATCCAATTCTGCGGTGACTTGCTTCCACGTCGTGGTATTCGGTCCCGGCTGTGCTGTCTTGAGCTGGGACCGGAACACGGCCATGGAAGCATCGGTCGCGAGTTTCCCCTCGGTCCAAGCCGACTGGACAGCGGGAAGATCCCCGGACAGGTCGTACCATGCCTTCTGACTGTCGGGCCGGGCCATCCACCGGATGAACTTCCATGCGCCCTCACGGTTCTTGGCGTCCTTGAACACCGCCCAGTGTCCGCCGCCGATGTAGCTGGTATTGGACTTCGGCCCCGCCGGAAGCGGCGCGACCCCCACCTTGTCGTCGACGAAGGATTGGCCGCCGGCAGATTTCAGCAGACCTTGCTCCCATGGGCCGGAAATGAGTGCGGCAGTGGACCCGGCAACGAACTTCGGTTCAATCTCTCCGAGACTCATCGGACCGTTCGGGCTCGTGGTCTTCGACGCGATGAACGATCGGTAAAATTGCAGTCCCTTGAGCACCTCTGGCGTATCGAAGGTGAACTTGGTCCCGTCCTTGTTCACGAGCCGGGCTCCGGCCTGCCACATGAACGGCAACACGCTTTGCCAGCTCTGCGCCGCGCCGGTGGGCAAAGAGAGACCCCACCTGGCGCCTTGCCGTTGGAGGGCCTTGAGGAAGGGGCGGTACTCGTGCCAGGTTTTCGGCGCGGAAACTCCTGCGGCCCGCGCCATGTCCTTGCGGTAGAAGAGGGAGCGGGTTTCCACATACCAGGGGACGCCGTACGTGGCTCCCTCGAAGGCGGTGCTCTGGACGGCGCCACGGTAGAAGGCCGAGTTGTCGACAAGTTTCGGCGGGACTTGTTCCAGTCCGCTCGTGGTCGCGAACGCTGCGAGGTCCGCGGTGCCCACCAGGGTGGCATCAGGGGTGTCTCCGGAGGCGATCGCCGTTTCGACCTTTTTTCCGTAGTCCTGCCAGGGAACCGCGGTGACCCGCACCTTCGCTTCGGGGTTCGCCTTCTCGAAGCGCGCGGCCAGCTGGGGCAGGAGTTCGCCCTCCGTCCCCATCGCCCACACGGTGATGTCGCCCCTGGCCCGCGACGTGTCGATCGGAGGTCCTTTGTCGGCCTGCCCCTGCTTGGCGTCGGTGCGGCCACAGCCGGTCAGAACCAGGGCGGCGGTCAAACCGCCAACGAGTGTCTTCGCGATCTTTGATGTGAACATCGTCGTCCAGCCCCTCTCCACCTGATGGATGCGCGAGCGTTTCTTCAGCACGTCGTGGTGTGGGTGAGCGAGACCGTACATCGAAAACCGAACAGGTGCCATAGTTTCGGCGAGGTGAACTCCGGCTCCAAGCGGCCGTCGTCCCCATCGGCGTGGCGGGACCCGGTCGGCGGCAGCCCGTCGCCGGCCCCCGCGACGTGGGTGCCGACGGAGGGGGTGGTGAGCTGGGCGTCGCCATAGGGTTGACGCCATGACCGAAGAGATGAGCGCTCGTCCGGCCGCCCGGCGGGGCCCGTACGCCAAGAGCGCGCGCCGCCGGGCCGAGATCGTCAGCTCCGCGACATCCGTCTTCGCGGCGCGCGGTTACCGAGGCGGCTCTCTGCGGGAGATCGCGAAGCAGATCGATCTCAGTCTGACCAGCGTGGTGCACCACTTTCCCACCAAGAGCGCACTCCTTGTGGCCGTCCTCGAGCGTGCCGATGCCGCGAGCATCGAATCCTTCGAGTCGGACACCCGTACGAAGGGTGTGGCGAGTGCTGTCCTTCGATACGTTCGTCGCAATCTCGAACGGCCGGAGATGCTGCGACTCCTCGCCCTCATGGCCGCGGAATCCTCGGCTCCGGACCACCCCGCTCATGAGTGGTTCCGTGACAGGTACGAGAGGGTCATCGCCGCCATCGCGATCGCCGTCCGTCGTGACCAGGACGAGGGGCGCATCTCCAACAGCAGGGCTCCCAGGAACATCGCGGAGTCCCTCGTCGCCCTCTGGGACGGACTCCAGCTCCAGTGGCTCATCGACCCGCGTCGCGACCTCGTCGCCGGGGTGACGGCCGCGCTCGAGGACCTGCTGGGCATCCAAGACGCCCTCGACACCTGATCCGCGCTGCCGCCGGACCAAGGGGCCGGGTCTCTGCGATTGCGGTCGGCCCGCCAGCCGTACGAGCACCGCTCCCCGGTGAGGGCCCGGGGGGATCAGCTGGGATACAGGCCGCCGTCGAGGGTGATCACCTTGTTGGTGAGGTAGCCGTTGGTGACCATCGAGGTGGCCATGGCGGCGACTTCGTCGGGGGTTCCGAGGCGTCCTACAGGGGTGGGCGCGGGCAGCCGGCTGACCGCGCCGGCGTCGGCGGGCAGGATCCGGGTGCCTCCGATGAGCGCGGGGGCGAGGGAGTTGACCGTGACGCCGGCGTCGGCGACAAGGACAACGCGGGCGTACGTACGGGGATCGGCATCACCTTCCTCGTGATCACCGGTCACTTCCTCGCCTACACATTCGTCAGGCCGATCCTCCAGGACGACGGAGTAGACGACAACATGATCGGGGTGTTGCTGCTGACCTTCGGCGTCGCCGGCATCTGCGGCAACTTCATCGCCGGAGCGCTCATCGCCAAGCGGCTGCGGCAGA
Organism: Streptomyces botrytidirepellens; assembly: GCF_003721215.1. Lineage (NCBI taxonomy): Bacteria > Bacillati > Actinomycetota > Actinomycetes > Kitasatosporales > Streptomycetaceae > Streptomyces > Streptomyces botrytidirepellens. The sequence continues at coordinate 65,025 of NZ_RIBZ01000154.1, read as the reverse complement.
CCGTCGTGGGCATCTCCGCCGTCCTCCCCGCCGCCATGGTGCTCCTCGCGCTCGTCGACAACACCGCCGTCACAGCGGGCGCCATCCTGATCCTGTGGGGCCTGGGCTACGGCGCGGTGCCGGTCACCTTCCAGACCTGGATCCTCGACGCCGCACCGGACACCAGCGAGGCAGCCTCCTCGCTGTACGTCTCCACGTTCAACCTGTCCCGAGCCGTCGCAGGATGTCGTGGGCGAGGCGGCTGCCACCGGTGACGGCGTGTCGGATCAGCCCGGGGGAGGAGGCGTCGCCCACGACGTGCCAGTCTGCGTGCGGGCATGCCGCCCTCAGCGACACGAGCTGCTCCTCGTCCGGCGATCGGTATCCGCAGCCGAGCACCGTGCTCCCCGCATCCAGTTCGGTGGTGTCCTTGGTGACCACGTTGCGCAGGAACAGTTTCGAGTCGTCGGTGCGGATGAGTTCGGTGTAGGGCAGCACACGCACGGCGGAGCGGAGGAGCCCCTTGGTGAGCCGGATCCGATTCGGTGTCTCCACCTGGCCCCCTGCCGACCCCAGCGGCGTCACCAGGGTGACCTTGCGATCGGTCGCCCTGGCCAGCCGGAGCGCGATGACGCTGCCCGCGCTGTAGCCCTCGGGGTCGTACACGACGACGTCGCTGTCGTGAGCCGGCTCCCATGCCCCGGCGAGGTAGTCCGCATCGGTCCGTACCTCGTAGTGCGCGGACTCCAGCCACGGGGGCAGCGCGGGCGACGAGCCGCCCGCGAACACCACGCGCTCAAGCGTCGGACTCGCCACGACGGACGGCGTGGCGCGGGTGCCGAGACGAACCTCCACACCGTGTTCGGACAGGGCCCGCTCCGCCCAGCGCCGGTACTGGCGCACCTGGTGTGGATCGGCGAGCAGCGCGTAGCCGATGCCACCGCCGACGCTGTCGTCCTGTTCGAGCACGACAACGGCCAGTCCGCTCCTCCCCAGTACGCGGGCCACTTCGATGCCGGCGGGTCCCGCACCCACGATGACGGTCCGTCCGGCGCCCGCGGGGTCCACAGGCAGGGGCGTCTCGGCCAGTTCCGGGTGCGCCACCTCGGGGTTGACCGAGCACGCCAGCGTGAGCGACGCGCCGACACGGCGGCATCCCTCGTTGATCGAGATGCACGGCCTCGCCAGTTCTGCCGTGCCGGCGTGGATCTGCGCGGCCAGCCGGGGTTCGGCGATCATGGCGCGCGTCATGCCGACCAGGTCGGCGTCCCCGGACGTGACCACGTCCTCGGCCTGCTCGGCGTCCAGGACTCGTCCGGCCACCAGCACCGGGGCGCGCAGGCGGGATCGTGCCCGTGCCGCGAGTTCCCGGTACACGCCACGGGGGTAGTCGGCGGTCGGCACGGTGCCGACGGCGCCATCGGCGGTCACCGAGCTGCTGCCGACGACGTCGAAGAGATCGACGACGCCGAGTTCGTCGTAGTGACCGGCGATGTCGAGCAGGTCATCCCTGCTCAGCCCGAGCCGCCTGGTCCGGGTGTCGAGAGACATGCGCAGGGCGACCACGAAGTCACCGGACACGGCGTCCCGTACAGCGCGCAGCACCTCGGAACCGAACCGCAGCCGGTTCTCCGGACTGCCACCGTAGGCGTCGTCGCGGCGGTTCAGCACGGGGCTCCAGAACTGCTCGAGCAGATGCGTACCGTACGCCGTCACCTCGATGCCGTCCCAGCCGCAGCGGTGCAGTCGCCGGGCGACATCCGCGTAGTCGCGCACCAGGCTCGCGATGTCCTCCTTGTTCAGCACCCGCGGCGTGCCGCTGGGCAGGAACCCGGCGCCCCCTGAGGGCGCCACGTGCTCCTGGTCGGGATCCGCGATCACTTCCCGGGCACCGCGATGCGTGGCCTGGGCGATCAGGGGGGTGCCTTCCGCGTGCGCGGCGTCGGCCATCCGGCGCAGGGCGGGCTCGTTCTCCGGGTCCCAGAGGGCGGGGTTGAACCTGTTCGCCGCCGTGGCGCTCACCGACGCGGAACCGAACGCGATGATCAGCCCTGCGCCGCCCCGGGCCCGGCGCAGGTGGTAGCCCTCCAAGTGGGGAGTGATCAGCCCGTTCACCGCGAGTTGTTCGGAGTGGGCGGTGGAGACGATGCGGTTGCGCAACGTCAGGTGTGCGAGGCGGAAGCGTTCCATGAGTTTCATGCGTGGTCCTCCTTGCCGGTCGGGCGAGGGAAGTCGAGCCGGTCGACGAGGAACGCCGAGGCCACCGTGTCGTCCATGACCAGCACGGTGCGTCTATGGAAAGAGTTGACCGGTGTCTCATCGAGCGCGGGCTTCGCCACTGTCATCGGAACATCACCTCGGGGTGGCCGTGGTCGGTGGCTGGGAGTATGCGAACAGGTCAGGATGTCAACAAGGATTTTGGCCGGCAGCCAGGAAAGACGGGATCTCCGAGTCGAAAGTTCTCTTATAGTCCGACCATGGCCAGACCTTCGCGGGCCGCGGTGACGTTGACGAGCCAGGAGCGGCAGACGCTGGAGAACTGGGCACGCAGCCGGGTGTCGTCGCAGGCGATCGGCTTGCGTGCCCGGACCATCCTGGCCCGCGCGGAGGAACCGACCGACCGGGCAGTGGCCGACCGCCTGGGCATCTCCCCGCAACTGGTCGGCAGATGGCGCTCGCGGTTCCTGGCCGGGCGTCTCGCCGGACTCGCCGATCGGCCACGATCCGGCCGGCCGCGCGCGGTGACCGGAGCGCAGCGCGACCGCGTCGTGCTCCAGCTGCTCCAGGATCCGCCCGAGGGCGGATCCGGGTGGTCCACCCGCTCGCTCGCCGCGGCGACCGGCGTGAGCCAGACAAGTTCAGCCGCATCATGAAGTCACTCGATCCCGGCGCGGTCGCGCCCGCCGACTGGTTTCCCGGGCGGGAGCGCACCATCGGCGGCGTCCTGCTCGATCCGCCCGTGCGTGCTCTCGCGGTCGTCCTGGCCGAGGACACACTGTCCGCCGGCAGCGCCGCCCGGGGCGCACGCGGGACGAGCCACCGGTACGACGCCGTCCTGGTCCTCACCGCGGCCGGCGCTTTCGCCGCCGACGCCGCCGACGCCGGCGCGCCGGACGTGTCGGAAGCGCACACGAGCGGCTTCCGAGCGTTCCTCGACCGGCTCCACCAGGCCCACCGGCCCGGAACCGAGGTGCACATCCTGGTGGGCGGCGCAGCCGTGCACACCGATCCTCACGTCGCCCACTGGCTGCGTCGGCACCCGCGCTTCCGTGTGTATCCGGTGGCCGTCGGCCGCACGTGGGCCGACGACGCGAGGGCGCTGCTGCTCGGAAACCCGGACAACCGTCACGGCACGGTGCCGCGGCCGCTCGTGCGTGACCTCCGCGACCGCGTCCGGACGTGGCTGGCCGACCGGTCCGGGCCGCTGATCTGGGTGCCCGGCCGGCCCGAGCGACATCACCTTGGTTACGACTCACCGCCGGACACTTCTCACCTCACCGCCATGTCCGGAGCGGATACAGGCATACCGGGTTCCCCGCGCCTGGTGGACCGGGTCGCCCACGCGCTGCGAGAACAGATCGCCAGCGGACACTTCCCGCCGGGTGAGCGGATCAAGGAAGCACCGCTGGCCGCGCGGCTCGGCCTCTCCCGTGGCCCGGTCCGTGACGCACTGAGACTGCTCGCCGAGGACGGCCTCGTCGAGTCGATGCCCCACCGGGGCACGACCATTCCGATGGCCACGGCGGAACGGGTCATGGAGGTCTACGCGGCGCGCGCCGCGCTCGGTGCGGTGATCCTCCGGCGGCTGGCCACACTCGAACCCGAGTCGCTCCACCCGGTCGGCACCGCTCTCGCCGACGTGTGCCGAGTCGCGCGGCACCAGGACCACTCCCGGATCGGAGACGCCGACCTCCGGTTCCAGGACGCGATCGCGCGCGCAGCCCGGCTGCGCCACACGTCACTGTTCTTCCTGCGTCTCACGATGCAGCTACGGATGTTCATCGCCATCCTCAAGCTCGATTACGCGGATGTACCCGGCCGCATCGAGCGGGCCGACAGGGCGATCTTCTGCGCGCTGCGGGAGCATGACGGGGGCGAGGCCGTCCGCGTGTGGCGCGCCAAGTTGGACATCGGCGTCAGGTACATGGTGGCTCAGCTGCCGACGGAGAACTTCGACCCCGAACTGTGGCTCACGATCTCCGGCGTCACCCAGCAGCGGGGCGGTCGACAGCGGCCTCACTGACCCACGCGATTCACCGACCCGTTACGCCTTCACGGCTCACGGTGGGTTGGCCAGGGGCCGTTCGACCTTGTATCGCCCGCCTCAAGCCGAGCCCTCCGCGTGACGGGAGCGCCGTATCACGGCGAGCCGCCGACTGTTCGCCGACTACGCCGCCGTCCGGCTGACCGAGGCGGTCGCGCGGGCGGCGGCGAGGTGAATTTCCGCGCACGGAACGCGGTCCGTGCCGACCGCCCGCCGTCGAGTGGTGGCATGCTCGGTCTCGACCCATCCGACATCGGGAACGCCGCGTGGAGCACCGCCCCTGCGTATAGCTGTCCCCGTGCGGTCCTGCGGGAGTTCCCGGAAGACTGACGGAGGCACCGACCGATGGGAAGTCATCTCTTCGCCGAACTGGCCCGGCGCACCCTGGACGACGCACGCCATGAAGTCGAGGTCTACGGACGGGAGATCCCCGAGTACCGGTTCGTGGAGGACGACGGCCGACTGAGAACCGAAGCGCTGGAGTACGCGGTCTGGCTCAGACGCCGCACCCTGGAATTAGCCCCCGAGGGCACTCCCCTCACCCAGGAGGATCTCGACAACATCGCGTCGATGGGCGCATCGCGGGCCAGAACGGGGATGTCCGCCGCGTCCCGGCGGCGAGTCCTCGGTCTGCACACCAACCTCATGCTCCGGGAGATCCAGGAGGCGTCCGGCCCGGAGAACACCGATGAACTGATGCGGATCATGGCCTGGTTCACCACGCAGGGCACACGCGGCATCGACGCCTACACCCGCGGCCATGTGGCGGAGCAGAAGCGCCGCCTGCCCTTCGTGGCCCGGGTCCGCGCGCTCACCACGGCCCTCCTCACCGACGACGCCCTGGCCTCGGGCCTCGCCCGCGCCGTCGGCATGAGTCTGGCCGCATCGTACGAGGTGGTGGTCGTCCACGTCCCCGGCCGTCCCGCCCTGGCCGCCGCGGGACGCGAGGGGACCGTCGAAGCCCTCCTGGCCCGCCACCGGGTGCCGATGGCCTGGCCCCGGGCCGAGGAACTGGTGACCCTGGTACCCGCAGACCAGGACCGCGCTCCTGGTACGGCCCAGCCGGTTCGCGACCGGTCCGCGCGGGACCGGGCGCTCGCCTTCGTCCGCGACGCCGGCCAGGCGGTGGCGCGGCCCTGCGCGATCGGCACCAGTACGGGCCGCGTCCACGCGCTGGCCGACGCGTACGCGCGCGCCCGGCGCATCAGCCTGGCGGCTCCGCTCCAGCCGGTGCCCCGTCGCCTGCACACCCTGGCCGATGTCTTCGTCGAACTGGCGGTCGCCGAAGACCGCGAGATCGACACCTGGTTGTCCGGCATAGCCCGGAGCCTCGCCCGGGGACCCGAGCTGCTCGCCACCCTGGAGCGGTATTACGCCCATGACATGCACCGCAGGAACACCGCCGCGGCGCTGAACATCCATCCGCGGACCCTGGACTACCGTCTCCAGCGGGTGCGGCAACTCACCGATGTCGACCCCGGATCCGCCCGTGGCGTCCGCATCCTGAGCGCGGTGGTCGCCAGGGCCTCCTCCGGGGCCTGGATGACATGAGCCCGGTGTGCCGACGGGGCGGCGTATGCCCGAGCTCCCCCCAGCGGCCTACGAGGCCCCCGGTGCCCGTCCTCAGAGCTCGCAGTTGATCTCGACTTCGGCGTCACACCGGTCGATCCCGGGACCGCCGTTGGCGACGTCGTAGCCGGGGCCGCCGATCAGCGTGTCATTGCCGGAGTGGGAGGCGTTGTCGGGGCTGTCGCCGAAGAGGTAATCGTTCCCCGTGCCTCCCGTGATGTTGTCGTTGCCGTTCTGGCCGCTCACGCCGAAGTACGTCCCCACCGACACATTGGTCGGGTCGCTGGGGTTGAAGTTGTCCGAGCCGTCACCGAGGCAGACCACGGCGGAGGTGCTGATCAGGTCGGAGAAGACCCAGTCGTCCCCCGAGAAGGCGTTGACGACGCTGCCCGGCGTGCCCCAGATCGCGTTGGCGTTCTTGTCCCCTTCGATCGTGGCGGTGAGCGGCACTCCCGTCTTGGGGTCGGTGCAGGTGGTCGCCGCCGAAAGCGTCGGCGCCTTCGCCGAGGTCGCAGCCTGAGCCGTCCCACCGGCGCCGAGAGCGGCGCCGGTGAGGGCCGCGGTGCAGGCCAGCAGCGCGGTGCAGCGTCTGATTCCGTGTCGGGTCATTCGATGTTCCTCCTCGGAAGGGGGTGCGAAGTGACGCCGCACAGCCTTCCGCCCGCCCGACCGGCGCGTCTTCGTGAACCAGGGAGAAAACGCCTGTCCGCGAGGGGCGCCGGACTGTGAATCCGCGCAAAGGGCCTCCGGGCTCCAGGCGGCAGGGGATCGACCTGATGCACCTCCGCATTCAAGAGACCGTGTCGTGATCGCCGACAGTGTCAGCGAGTCGCTCGAGATCGCCGTCCGGCTGCCCTGGTGGTGCGAGACCATCACCGCCGGGATGGACGAGGAGGGCCTGCGCGCCGCCATGCGCGCGGCGGACGACCAAGCGCGGGAGGATTTCGCCCCCGAGTTGGACGCGCCAGCGAGCGGCGTTGATCCCCGCTTCCCCGTCACGGGACTGGGCGCGCGCTTCGCGGACGCCGGCGCGTCCGACGAACGGCGCCTGGCCGTCCTGGACCCCGGCCTCGCGCCCGGCACCGCCGACCGGCTCACCCGCGACCCGGACGCAGCCGTCCGCGCGGGGGCGGCCCGCCATCCCCGACTGCCGGTCGGGCGTCTGCTCGCCCTCCTCGACGACCAGGAGCTGGGCGGGCACGCGGCTGCCAATCCAGCACTGCCCGAGACCGTGATGTGCGGACTCCTCGCCTGAGGGCCGGTGGCTTCGCGGGTGCCCGATGCCTAGGCTCGTGGTGTGCAGTGGCATCAAGTACTCGCCTTCGTGGCCGCAGTCACGCCCCTCACGTTGGTCCCCGGCACCAGCTTCACCCTCGTGACACAGCAGGTGATCGCGGGTTCGCGGGCCGACGGTGTCCGCGTCGCACTCGGCTCAGGGTGTGGGCTCTTGGTGCACGCGACATTCGCGGCGATCGGCTTGTCGGCCCTGGTGGTGGCGTCGGCTCAGGCACTGACGGTGGTCAAGCTCCTGGGCGGCATCTGTCTCATCTGGCTGGGCGTGACCACGTGGCGCTCGACGCGTCGAGGAGCCGATCCAGCTGCGCGGAGGCGATGGCGCTTGCCGTGGACTCAACTCGGGGGCTTTGGCCAGGGGCTGTGGTCCAACGTCCTCAACCCGAAGGCAGCGTCGGTCTATCTCACCCTGGTACCGCAGTTCCTCACCTCCAGCGGCTCCATCGCGCCACAGATGGCGACGCTTGCGGTCGCGCATGTGGCCGTCGTGCTGGTGTGGCTGCTGTTCTGGACTTCGGTGGTCGCCGCCGCGCGCACGGCAATCGACACACCTCGATTCCGACGTGGGATGAGCCGTCTGGCAGGAGCCGTACTGGTCGGCCTGGGGATTCGGACCGCAACGGCGAGTTGAGTCGTAACCCCGGTGGTCCAGCCGGTCGGGCATTGGCCACCCCCGGGCGCGAAAGGCCGCGACGATCTCTGGAGCCCGGACGGCGAGGACTGCGGCTGCGTCATGGCAGAGACATGGGGAATCCGCCGCGGCGGACGGTGTGGCGCCGGGGTGGTCACACGCGTCATATCAATGCCTGTCACGAGCCTTGCCGCTCTTCCGTTCGGGGCAGTACGCTCCCCACAGAATTGAAGTTAGTTCAATCTCTGTCTTTCACGCGCGATCCGGCGTGAGGGTCGCCGTGGGACGACGACCCTCACGGCTGACCGACCCGGCCGGCCACGCGCAGCGTCGCGCCAAGGGGAGCCGCACATGTCCACCCAGTCGACGGATCCTTCGCCGTACCGCCAGTCCGAGTCCGCAGCCAGGCGTCTACGACGGCCGCCCTTCGGCCACGTCATCAATAGCGAGACCGTCGCCTCGCCCGACGAGGCGACGATGTCCAGCGTGTGGATGGAGGTGGGGGCACCATGACGCCGACACTGGAAGCCGACTGGGTGGTCGTCGGCGGCGGCAGCGCCGGTAGCGTGATGGCGGCGCGTCTGAGCGAGGATCCGGCCAGCGAGGTCGTGCTGCTGGAGGCCGGGCGCGACTGGCGGTCCGCCGACGCCCCACCGCAGTTGCGCAGTATGAACGGCTGGCGGGCATTGGACGAGACGGCCTGCGCGGAGTTCCAGTGGCCAGGCCTGACGTCGCGGCGCAGCCGCGCCCAGGCGCCGCGGCCGCATGTGCGCGGACGGGGCCTCGGCGGTTCGTCGTCGGTCAACGGCATGATCGCCTTCCGGGCCATGCCGGACGACTACGACCGGTGGGCGGCGTACGGCTGTCCCGGCTGGTCGTACGCGGACATGGTGCCGTACCTGCGACGCATGGAGAGCGACGCGGACTTCGGCGACCGCCCTCACCACGGCGATCACGGACCCATACCGGTGCAGCGGCTCGGCCGCGACGACTGGGGCCCTGCCGACCACGCGCTCGCCGAGGCGGCGCTGGGGCGTGGCCACGCCTGGTGCGACGACCACAACGGGCCGACGGGGACCGGCGTCTCGCCGTACGCCATCAGCTCCCGCGACGGTGCGCGGGTCACGACCAACGACGGATACCTCGAGCCGGCCCGACAGCGCCCCAATCTGCGGGTGTTCGGCGGCGCGACGGTGGACACGGTGCTCATCGAGGGCGGCCGGGCCGTGGGGGTGCGGCTGCGCCGGGGGAACGACTGGACGGAAGTCCGTGCCCAGCACGTCGTCCTGTGCGCCGGAGCGGTGCACTCCCCGGCGATCCTGCTGCGGTCCGGCATCGGGCCGGACGGCCCGGTGGCGGCGCTCCCGGTCGGTGAGGGGATGCAGGAACATCCTCTGGCGCTGTTCTGGCTGTACGCCCGGCCCGGAAAGCAGCCCGACATCAACGCCCGGCATGCCAACTGCTGTCTGCGCTACTCCTCCGGACTGGCGGGAGCGGGTGAGAACGACATGATGATCACCTCGATCAACCAGACGCTCGCCCTGCCGAACCCCGGCGACTCCCATCTCGTCGCCGAAAGCACCGGCGGAACCTGGGGCGGCGCCGGTGGCGGCCACGCCGCGGGCGGCCCTGGCCTGCTCTGCCTGTGGGCGAACCAGCAGTTCTCGCGCGGCGTGCTGCGCCTGGCCTCCGCCGACCCGGACGTGCATCCGGGGATCGACCAGGACCTGCTGAGCGACCCCTCGGACCTCGTCCGGATGCGTGACGGCGTCAAGCACTGCCTGGAGTTGCTGCGCAGCGGGCCGTTCGACACCGCCTTCGAACACATCGCCATCGACATCGCCGGCCGGGGCCTCGACGCGCTGTCCGACGACGCGACGATCGACCGCTGGCTGATGGAGACCATCGGCGACACCGGCCACATCTGCGGAACCTGCCGCATGGGCGCGCCCGACGACCCCCGTGCGGTGGTCGATCCGTCCGGCCGCGTCCTCGGCCTCGACGGGCTCTGGGTCGCCGACGCCTCCGTGTTCCCGGAGGTGCCGCGGGCCAATACGAACCTGCCGACCATCGCCGCCGCGGAACGGCTGTCGGACCTCATCCGCGGACGCCTCGCCGGCCCCCTCGCGGGCGAGAGCGCCGTCACCCCGGCGTAGTCACGATCATGACTGATGCCGGAGGGCCCATGGCCGCATCACCTCTTCCCCTGGCCGCCGCGCCGCTGGTCATCGGTTCGTCGACGCTGCGGAACCGGCTGGTCGCCACGGCCCACGCCAGCGGTTTCGTACGGGACGGGCTGCCGGTTGGCGGCGACGCCGAGTACTGGGGCCGTCTGGCGGCCGGTGGCGCGGCGCTGCTGGTCTGCGGCGGTACGACGGTGGCGCCGGAGTCCGCGCCGCGGCAGGGGAACATCCTTCAGCTCCATCGTCCGGAGGCGGTGCGTCCGCTGCGGGAGCGGGTGGAGGCCATGCACGCCGAAGGCGCGGTCGCCGTCTGCCAGCTTGTGCACCTCGGCCGGGAGACGCTCGGCGCGCAGTCGTACTACGCGCCGGTCGCTCCCGCGGCCGTGCGTTCTCCCCGTGAGCCGACGGCGCCGCGTGCTCTGCTCGGCAGCGAGATCGACGGGGTGGTGGAGGCGTTCCGCGTATCCTCCGCCCACGCTCTGGAGGCGGGGTTCGACGGCATCGAATTGCACGCCGCTCACGCCTATCTGCTGGAGCAGTTCCTCTCGCCGCGCACGAACCCGCGCCGTGACGGGCTCGAGGTACTGGAGCGGGTGATCGCCGCGATGCGCGGACTGTCGGCCGACGCGTTGCTGGGCATCCGTTTCAGCGTCGACGCCTCGGAGGACGTGGCGCTGACGCCGGACGAGCTGGCCGCGCTGCTCCCGGCCGTGGATCCGCTGGTCGACTACGTCAACGTCACCGTCGGGGTGCGGACCACGTACGTCCGTGACATGGCCACCGAAAGCCCACCGGTGCTGGACGATCTGGCGCGTCTGCGGCCGCTCGTCACCCGGCCGCTCGTGGCGTCCCACGCCTTCCGTACCGCGGCCGCGATCGGCGACGCCCTGGCGGCCGGAGCCGACCTGGTGGGGATGGCGCGCGCGCTCATCGCCGACCCGGACCTGCCGCGCAAGGTGCTCACCGGCCGTGCGGCGGAGGTCCGGCCCTGCGTGGCCTGCAACGAGGACTGCCGGACGTTCGACCCGGTGCTGCTGTGCGTGGTCAACCCGGACCTGGCACCGCCCGGCGAACCGCGTCGGCCCGCCGCACCGCTGGTGCGCGCGTGGGATCCGGCACGCGCCACGGGACAGCGCGTCGCCGTCGTGGGGGCGGGACCCGCGGGCCTGGAGTGCGCGCTGAGTCTCGCCCACGCCGGGGTGGCGGATGTCGTCCTCTTCGAGGCAACCGACCGACTGGGCGGACAGCTCACCACGGCGGCTCTGGCGCCCCACCGCACCGGTTGGGGCGCCCTGCTCGGCTTCTACGAACGGGGACTGTCCGCCGCGAGTGTCGACGTACGTCTGGGGCAGACCGTGGAGCCGGGCGCTGAGCTCGAAGGATTCGACGCCGTGGTGCTGGCCACGGGCGCGGAGGAGACATCGCCGCTGCTGGCGGCCGGTGCCATGGCCTCGTCGGTCGTGCTGGCGCGGGGAGTTCCGTCGCTGGCAGGCGCCGCGCAGGTGCTCGTGGCCGACGACGGTTTCGGCTGGTGGCCGGGGTGCGACGTCGTAGAACTGGCCGTGGCCGCGGGAGTTCCCCGCATCACCTTCGTCACGCCGGGAACCGCCTTCGCCGGGGCGATCCCGCCCGAGAGCCGCGTCCAGTTGTTGGAACGTCTCTCGGGCACCTGCGAGCTCGAGATCCTGCCGCTGTGCACGGCGGCCGGCATCAGCCCCGAGGGCGTCACCGTCGCTCACCGCACCTCCGGAGGGACCACCACCGTGCCCGCGGACCGGGTCGTCGTGGTGGGGGAGCGCCGCCCGCGCGGAGCCCTGGACTGCGCCGCCCCCCTGGTGCTGACGGTGGGCGACGCCGTGGTTCCGCGCCGTGTGGCGCACGCGATCGCCGAGGGGCGGGAGGCCGCCGTCAGAATCGCCACCGCTGTACGACACCGCATGCCGCACAGGCACGCTTAACCCATTGCGCCCGGTCAAACCAAACTGATATTAGTTCAATATGGTGATGCGGACTGGACGGGAGATCCGGGTCAGGGCGTACCCGGTCGGCAGCGTCAGCCCGGACGACTTCGAGGTGATCGAGGTCCCCGTACCCCGGCCCGGGCCCGGGCAGGTGCTCGTACGCAACACGTGGACATCGGTGGACCCCGGCCTTCGGCTGCGGCTACGGCCCGACGCGCCCTCCGGCTATTTCGCCGCCTTCGCTCTCGGCCGCGCCATGGACGGCATCATGACCGTGGGGGAGGTGGTGGAGTCCCGGGCCGAGGGCTTCGCCCCGGGTGACGTGGTGTGGCACGCCCAGGGGTGGCGCGAGTACGCCGTCGTGGACGCGGGTGCCGAGCAGCTCGGCGGACTCGGCACCCTGACACGCCTGGACGTCGATGAATGCGAGCCGCAGTGGTATCTCGGCCCGCTGGGCGGTATGGGTTTGACGGCCTACGCCGGTCTGCACGTCGTTGACGCGCTACGAGGCGGGGAAACCGTCTGGGTCTCGGCTGCCGCGGGGGCGGTGGGCAGCTTGGCCGTGCAGATCGCACGGCTCATGGGCAACCGGGTAGTGGCCAGCGCGGGCACCGACGAGAAGGTCGACTGGCTGCGCGACCGCTTGGGCGCCGACGCCTTCAACTACCGGGCAGGGAACATCGGGGCACGGCTGGGCGACATCGCGCCCGCCGGAATCGACGTCTATTTCGACTCCGTCGGAGGGGCCCACCTCGAGGCCGCCCTGTCACACCTGAGGCGGGGCGGGCGCGTAGCGATGTGTGGCTCGATCTCGGAGTACGAGTCCGGCCCGGCCGGGCCGCGGAACCTGTTCCTCGCGGTGTCCAAGGACCTGACCCTCCGCGGGTTCCGCGGGAGCAGCAACCTGCATCTCATGGGGCAGATGCGGCGCCGGATGACCGGGTGGCTTCGGAGCGGCGACCTGGATTATCGCGAGACGGTTTTCGCGGGCTTGGAGTCGGCTCCGCACGCGCTGACGGAAATGATCGCCGGCCGAACGACCGGAAAGACGCTCGTCAGCCTCGGCTGACCCGATGAATGAGGTGTGCTGTGCCGGCGGTGGATGAACGCATCAGGGACAAGGTCGTGTGCGTGACCGGCGCCACCGGGGGACTGGGCACGGCCGCGGCCGCCAGACTCGCGGAGGAGGGCGCCCACCTGGTGCTCACCGACCTCGACGAGCAGGCGTGCGGCGCCCTCGCCGCCGAGCTGGACGGCACGCCCGGACGGCATGTGACCGCGCGGCTCGACGTGGCCGAGGAGTCCCAGTGGATCGACCTGGCGAGCTTCATCCGGAACGAGTACGGCCGACTGGACGGGCTGGTCAACAACGCTGCCATCGGCAGCATCGCCACGGTCGAGGACGAGACGATCGAGCGCTGGGAGGCGGTCATGTCGATCGGCTCCACCGGGGTCTGGCTCGGTATGAAGCACCTCGGCCCGCTCATCGCCTCCTCGGGAGGCGGATCGATCGTCAACGTGTCCTCGATCCTCGGCACGGTGGGCGGCATGGGGAACAGCGCGGCCTACCATGCGGCCAAGGGGGCCGTGCGCACGCTCACCAAGAACGCGGCGCTGCATTGGGCCGACTCCGGAGTTCGCGTGAACTCCCTGCACCCCGGATTCATCGGGACCCGGCAATTGCTCGAGAGGTACGAGGGAACGGCCCGCCACGAAGCCATGCTGGACGGCACCCCGATCGGAAGGCTGGGCCGTGGGGAGGAGATCGCAGCCGTCGTCGCATTCCTGGTCAGCGATGATTCCACCTTTATGACCGGCTCGGAGGTCTACGCGGACGGCGGATACACCGCGCGGTGAGGAGGACGGGTGGCGGACGGCCCGTTTGGGACCTGGTGTTGTCGCCTTGGTGAGGGCATGAGCATCCGGACGGACCAACTCGCCCCATGGTGGTCTGCTGCCCGCCAGATTCGCCACCACGGTGTCCTCCCATAGCACCTCGCTCGTCGGCTGCCCGACGCTGTGCCGTCCACCGGAGAGCGAGAGGGCGAACCGCTCGTCGGTGAGCACGAGCCGCGCCACTGCCAGGCGGTGGCGGGCAGGCGGTCGGCGACGGCGCCCGCGCGGACGGCGGTGTAGCGCCGATGCCGCGTGGTGAACTGGATGTTCTCGGGCTGGGCGTTTTCGATGCGTCCCGCGGTGCCGGTGTGCTGCCTTTGCACGCCTGCCGAGGTACGGCCCTTCTTCACGAAGCCCGTCTCGTCGACGACGAGAACGGTGCCGTCGCTCCCAGCGGGCGTAACGCAGCAGGCGCTGCATCTGTCCTGGCCGGACATGGCCCGCCTTTTCGGCCAGAGCATCTGTCGAATGCGCAGGTCAGGATGAGCCCGACTCTGTCGCCCGGGGCCGGTGTGCGGTTGCGGGCCAGCGGTGTGAGGCCGGCCATGAGGACGACGGCCGCGAGCGGGATCAGGTCGAGGCTGATCGCGATCAGGATGAAGGACACGAACACCAGCGCCGGGCTCCACACGGGCAGCTGCCTGGGCCGTACGGCCACCAACATGATCAGTAAGGTGAGCATACCGAGCTGGAAGGCCATCGGGCCTGCGACCTCGAGGGGGCCGGGCAGAGGGGCGGAGTCGGCGAAGGCGGAGAACAGATCGCCGAGGATCACCCAGACGAAGCAGGCTGCGCCGAACACTCCGGCAACCATGGCGGCACTGGCAGCGGTTCTCGTCCCGACGGTGACCGCGGGAACGAGGCTGCGCAGCAACACGACGAAGGCGCCGAACAGGAGGAAGGCGGCGAGGAAGAACGTGTGGCCGAGGTTCCAGGCCACCCCCGGGCCGTGGCCGCCGTCCATGCCGTCGATCAGGCGAAGCGCGCCGTACGACAGCAGCAGGAGGGGGATGAGGACACTGAACAGTCGGGTTGTGGGTGCCGTCGATGTCATGCTCATACGGTCGCTGTCCGGTCCGAGTAGGGGCTATCGGGACGACCCCCCAGCGCACCCGGACAGCCGCCCTAAGGGCTGGGCGGCTCAACCACCGGGATTTCCCGGAGGTGCGGGCGCGCGGGTTCTGCCGGTCCGCACGGGGCTGGGCAAGCGACCACTTCCTCGTCCGGGCGACAGCCCGACGCAGCCATCCGTCAGCGCCCTGGCCGGTCCATCGCCGGCGACCCGATGACGTGTCCTCGGCGCAATCCGGCGGTGGCACCGAAGAGTTCGAGGTTGCTCGCTTCCCTGCCTCCTGGGCGACAAGGGAGATCATGATCGTGTTACGAGCTCATAGGAAATGATTGGAGCGAGGCGGCGCCTCGCTGCTACTTTCGCGGTGGACCGTGAAGTTCGTCGTATGGAGGTGAGCCCCGTGAACACAGTTACCTATGGGTGCTCCCTCAACCCGTCACGGTCCGGCGGCTGACGTTCGGTGTCGCCAGGAGCGCCTGAGATCGAGGCACTCCTGGAAGGGGAGACTCCGATGAACACGAAGCCTTTCACATCTGGCCTGAGCGAGAACGCGGTGATAATCACGCGCGTCGCGGACAGGCAATGGCATGCACTGGATGACGACCTGGTGGTCGGCCGCGGGCATGCGGAGCACCGGCCCGACGGACGCTTGTTCGTCAGCATCGACGCCTGGCACGACGCCACCTTCGACCGGCTCGCCGAGGCGATGCTGGCGGAACTGCCGGCGCCCCTGTACACGGTGGTCGACGAAGCCGACGTCGAGCTGACGGCCTGCTGGCGGCGGGCCGGTTTCACGATCCGGCGCCGCGAGTGGGAGTACGTCGTGCCGACCGACCCGCGGGTTACAGGGCTCGAAGCAGTCCTGCCGCCTTCAGGCGTGGCGATCGTGCCCGCCGGTCAGGCGGACGAGAGCCTGCTGCGGGCAGTGGACCGCACGATCCGTGACGAAGTCGAGGCGACCGTCGGGTGGCAGTCGATGCCCGCGGAGGTAATTCCCCGCCCCGAAGGCGACACCATCGTCGACCCGTCGAAGTACGCGGTGGCCGCGGCGCCGGACCGCTACCTGGGTCTGATCCGGGTGGTGACGGTGAACCGACCCCGCATCGGGCTGGTCGGGGTCCGGGTCGGCGAGCAGCGCCGCGGCATCGCACGGGCGCTGATCGCCCACGCGCTGGGGACGCTGCACCGCTCCGGGTTCGCCGCGGCCTGGACCGAAGTCCACGAGTCCAACCAAGCAGCCTCGGCGCTGTTCGAGGGCATCGGCGCCCGGCCGATGAGCAGCAACCTGGAGCTGGTGCGATGACGAGGAACAAGAATGTCATCGAAGTCGAGGGCAAGGTCGTCGAGTGCCTGCGCAGCGCCATGTTCACCGTGGAGCTCGAGAACGGCCACCGGGTGCTCGCGCACATCAGCGGGAAGATCCGCAAGAACTACATCAAGATCATGCTGGAAGACCGGGTGCTGGTGGAGCTCCCGCCGTACGACCTGACGCGCGGCCGGATCGTGTTCCGGTACCGGAACTAGCGGCGGTCGGCACCTTTCTGTGACAGCTGATCCTGGGGCCCCGGTCACGGCGTTTCCGTGACCGGGGCCCCGATGATGGCTCGCCGGCCCGCGGCGGCCACCGCTCCGGCCCCCGGTCCGGCACCGGCCACGGGCCAGGAGCCTTCTCGGGTCAGGGCGGCGGCAGCGGCGCGATCAGCGCCCACAGGTCATCGTCCACCAGCCGCGGCCGGGGAGTCACAGCCGAACAGGGCCGTTCAACAAGATCGTGTCACGAGCTCTTAAGAGCTGCTAACACAATGAGCGGATCTGGCGCAGGGTGATCAGGCAGCAGGCGAGTTTGAGGAACGCTTCGTGGATGTCGGCTCGGCGTTCCCAGCGGACCCGTAGGCGCCGGAGGCCGTGCAGCCAGGCGAAGGTGCGCTCGACCACCCAACGGTAGACCCCCAGTCCGCTGCCGGGGGGTGTGCCGCGGCGGGCGATGATGGGCAGGATCCGGCGGACGGGCGGGACGGTGTCAAGCAGGTGCAGCAGCAGCGTGACGTCGTTGCGGCCCCTGGTGAGGAGAATGGCGAGCGGGGTGCCGTGTCCGTCGGTGATCAGGTGGCGCTTGGAGTCGGCCCGTCCCCGGTCGACCGGGGACGGGCCCGTGTGGGCCCCCTTTTTTAGGGCCCTGACGTGGGAGGAGTCGACCGCGCAGCGGGACCAGTCGAGCCGGGCTGCGGCGTTCAGCTCGGCGAGCAGGACCTCGTGTAGCCGCTGCCAGACCCCGGCCTCGTTCCAGTCCCGCAGCCGCCGCCAGCACGTC
The DNA here is from genome assembly GCF_003721215.1 of Streptomyces botrytidirepellens. Taxonomy (NCBI): domain Bacteria; kingdom Bacillati; phylum Actinomycetota; class Actinomycetes; order Kitasatosporales; family Streptomycetaceae; genus Streptomyces; species Streptomyces botrytidirepellens. Next base: position 47,866 of record NZ_RIBZ01000154.1, on the reverse strand, counting down.
ATGCCTGAGCCGAAGCCCAGCTTCTTGGGCAGGTACTCCCACTGGATCCCGGTGTGCAGCACGTACAGGATTCCGCACAGCACATCCCGATCCGGCAGTGGTTTGCGGCCCGGATACCGGAACCGCCGCTCCTTGCTCGGCAACAGCGGTTCGATCCGCTCCCACAGTTCATCCGAAACGACCCAAGGCGACGCCCCCATGAGCTGGCCAACCGGTGAAGGTCGGGCTGGGACACGTTGTTCGGTTCGGATACCGTCCGAGCGAGGAGACTTCACCAGGGGGATGGGATGAACGCAGAGACCGTCACAGCGATATGCGCGGTCGTGATTGCTGTCGCGTCGTTGGTCGTCTCGGTCTACCAGACGCGCGCGATGCGGCAGCACAACCGCCACTCGGTGCGCCCGATGCTCCAGCTACACCGCGGCTGGCCGACGGGAGGCAGGGCAGGGATCCGGCTCACCAACTCCGGACTTGGACCGGCGGTCATCGTCGACAGCACGCTCACCGTCGATGACGAAGTGATCGGCGCCTGGAACGCTCCCAGTGTCGACCACGTCCGTGACCACCTGTCAGTGCGCCCATCCGCTGTGACCTTCAACTGTGGAGAGGTCATCGCCACCGACTACGAACAGTACTTGTTGAGTGTCGCGAGCTACGATCCGCAGGACCACGCCGAGGTCGAGGACCTGATCAACCGGCGGCTCATACTCAAGATCCGCTATGAGTCCTTGTACGGCGGAGAGGACTACGCAGCTGTCCTACACCCTATCCGTTGAGGGGGGGCACTCCGCCATGCCGCCGATCATTCTGTTAGAACTCCTTAACAGCTCCTAACAAAAAGGGGTTTCTGGACCTCCGGGAATGACGGCGTGTCAGTTCTCGTTGATGCTGGCCGAAGGGGGTGCGAGCCAGTCGAGACGAGGAAGACCGCTGCCAGACCGTGGGAGATCGACGACGAGTTGTGGGCGCGGATCGAGCCGCTGCTGCCGGTCGTCCCGCGTAATCCGCGGCGTCCAGGTCGTAAGCGTCTGGATAGTCGCAAGGTGCTGCGCGGGATCCTGTTCGTGCTGTATACCGGGATCCGCTGGGAGTTTCTGCCCCAGGAGCTGGGCTTCGGCTCAGGGATGACCTGCTGGCGACGGCTGCGGGACTGGAACGAGGCCCGGGGTATGGCAGCGCCTGTACGCCGACCGCGGCTATGACCACGAGGTCTACCGGGACCAGGTCCGCCGGTTCCAGATCACCCCGCACTTCGCCCGGCGCGGCACCGGGCACGGTTCCGGTCTGGGCGTGTACCGCTGGGTCGTGGAAGGAGCGGTCGCGCTGCTGCACTGATTCCGCCGCCTGCTCATCCGCTGGGAGATGCGTGACGACATCCACCACGCGTTCGTCACCCTCGGCTGCGCTGTCATCTGCTGGCGACGACTGCGCACCGTACTTTGTCGGGAGTGAGGGCGGGCGATCAGCCCAGGGGGTGGCCTGCTCGATGCGGCAGAGCGCATTCGTAGCAGTCGGGCCCGCGCAGCCTCACATCCGGGATCTCAGCACGTCGACCTCACAGCCCGGCGCGAAGGGGTCGAAGCCGTGCTCGATCAGCCAGCGAACTGCCAGCAGGCTTCGCAATGACCACCACGCGTGGATCACGTCGAGGTCGATGTCGGTGCCATAGCCGGCGATGACGTCGTCGAGGTGCTCCTCGTGTCCGAGCGTGAAGGTGGCGAGGTCGTACAGGGCATCACCCTGGCCCGCCTCGGACCAGTCGATGATGCCGGTGACCTCGTTGCCGTCGACGAAGACGTGCGCGATCTGCAGGTTGCCGTGCGTGAACGCCGGAGTGCACGGCCGGAGCGCGGCCTCGGCGACCTGGCGGTTGCGGGTGACCAGGTCGGCGGGCAGGAGGCCGTTCGTCACGAGCAACTCGCACTCGTCGTCGAGTTCCGCCGCCAGCGCGACGATGCTCCGGCCGGCGCGGCCCGGCAGGGGCGGCAGCGGCGCGTCGTGCAGCTTCCGGATGGCGGCGCCCGCCGCGGCCCACGCCGCCGGTGACCCGGTCGACGGCCCGCCGAGGCGCCCAAGCGTCGTCCCCGGGAGTGCGGCGATCGCGAGCACGGGCGGCTTGCGCCACAGGACCTCCGGGGTCGGGACCGGCGCGAGGGACATCGCCTCGACCTCGACGTCGATGCGCGCCTGATCGGCGTCCACCTTCAGGAACACGTCACCGACGCGCAGGGTCGCGCGCTCGGAATGGGCGACGACGACTTTGACCTCATCCATGGGCGGCCAGTATCCCGGGGACGATCGCCGACGTCGCCAGGTTTATCGCGTGCGATGACGCGGCTGACCGCGTCCCGCTACCCGGCAGCCTCGTGCACGACACCGACCTCTGACCAGGTCAAGCCCACCACTTTTGTTAGGAGTCCTAAGAGGTTGTCTCACGTGGTGCATTTGGCGAGCTTCTTATAGCAGGTCAGAGCTGCGGCCAGGCCGAGGAAGGCAAGGAAGTGACTGTCCTTTCGTTCGTATCGGACGGTCAGCCGGCGGAAGCCGAAGAGCCAGGCGATGGACCGTTCGATCGTCCAGCGGTGGCGGCCGAGCCGCTCGCTGGACTCGATCCCGGGGCGTGCGATGCGTGGGACCAGGCCCCGGCCGCGGAGCCAGGCGAGATGGTCGGCGGAGAAGTACGCCTTGTCCGCACGGATCTTGACCGGTCGCCGTCGGCGTCGCCCGCGCCGCGAACGGATGGCAGGTATCGCCGGGATCAGCGGCTTGAACACCTGGCTGTCATGCAGGTTCGCGCCAGACACTGCGACCGCCAGCGGGATGTCCTGGGCCTCGGACAACACGTGCAGCTTGCTGCCCTTCTTGCCGCGATCCACCGGGTTCGGCCCGGTCAGCGAGCCCCCTTTTCGCGCGGACGGAGGCCGCGTCAACGATCGCCGAGGTCCAGTCCACCTCACCCCTGGCCCCGAGTTCGTCCAGCACCGCCCGGTGTAGCCGCCGCCACAAGCCGGCCTCGGTCCATACCGTGAAGCGGCGATGCGCGGTGGCGGGCGACGTGCCGAACGTCGGCGGCAGATGCCGCCAGGCACATCCACTGGTCAGTCCATACACCACCGCCGTGAACACGGCCCGCTCGTCACACGGCCCGGTCCCACCACCTTGCGGACGAGCAGCGAACGACGGCAGCATCGGTTCGACCAATTCCCGGAGTTCATCAGGAACCAGACGCTTCGACAGGTCAGCATCCACGACCAGCATCATGCCGCTGTGCCGAGGTTCAGTAGTCATCACCGGCGTAGCCGGATGACGTGGTGAGTGGGATCGGTCGAAGCTGTCTGGTCGGCACAAGCGAGGCAAGCAGCCTGTCACACACCCTCATGCGGCAGCATGTCACCGGCTACGGAGGGTGTGTGAAGGCCCGATGGCTCATTGGATCAGGTCGGTGTGCGGATGCTCGGGGGAGGTCGGGCAGACGTAGAGCTGCATGTTGTCGGTGCTGCCCACTTCGACCGCAGTCGGCTGCGAGGGGTCTTGGCCAGCGTAATGGGCGGCGTAGGCGGCGGCCTGATCTTCGCACGGCGCCCAGCTGCGTCCCTCACCACCGTCCCATTCGAAGGAAGCGATGGTCAGCAGCGGGACCATCTGCACATCGCAGACAGTGCAGTATCGGCGATATGGGTCGGTGCGGCCCCACGGGGGCCAGCCGCCGACCTTCCAGCCGGGAGCATCAGCCAGCTCGCAGTCATAGAAGTCCCGCGGATAGTCCCCGTAGGCGCTGTCCACGCCGACGCCGGCTGCCTGCCATCTGCTCCGGTCCTCCACCATCAGCCGCATCTCTGGACTCAGATCGAGGCTGTCGGGGTACTCGGTGATCGCTTCTGGTGCCAGCACGCACGGCTCCGGCACATAGCCCGGATAGTTCGCCTCGTACGGTTCCGGCGGTGTGGCGAGGATGTCGACGACCGCGGCGGCGGACCGCCAGAACAGCGCGGTCGACGGCTTGTAATCCGGTTCGTGGTCGTAGGGGCACCAGAGAATCTGGAGCAGATCGGCCTGGCCGGGCGGCCGCAACAGGGGTATGTCGCGCAGATACAGCTGAGCCACGGGCAGCATGGGGACCGGGCAGTCCGCAGGCCACGGAGGGCTGGCGTCGAGTCGCTCCGCGAGCCTCGCGGCGCTCCGTTCCTTGAGCGCCTCCTCCTCGGGCGTCAGCTCGAAAGCACCGGAATCAGGGTGCCACCGGGCCTGCATGCGTCTCTCAAGCCGCACTACGGCCGGCGACTGGCGGAACCCACTGTCACGGTGCAGGTGCGAGCTTTCGCAGTGCGGCCACGGCTCCTCGGCCGGCCACAGCAACGGCCCCCCGACCGAGCTCTCCCTGATCGAAGGCGCCCCCGGGCGGGGATGCAGCCGAATCGCAAGACGCGCCAAAGAAGCCAGCTCAGGAAAGACCGCGGTCACATCTACAGGCCGCGGCGGAGTCGTACGTACAAAGACCATGCCGGTGATCCTGCCACCAGCCACCGACAGTCCCCTGCCCCCTCAATCGGCGTCGTTGGCGTCGGCGCTCAGCTGGTCAAGTCCAACGCACGCAGACTGGGTCACGGTGACAGCAAGCCTGATGTAGTCCGACTGCTGTCAGTCCGGTCCTGATGATGTCGTCACCAAGTATTGATCAAAGTCCGTCGTAGTGGGGCGGGCAGATTTTGGTCTCCAGCGGTGGCCGCCAACTCGGTGTCCACTTGCCGCAGCTTGGTGTCGCTCTATGGGGACCTCGACCAATTTCTACAGCCGATGGGGCCCGGAAATAGCGTGCATAGCGCGCCCATGGGAGGGCACTCGGCCTTCGGAGGTTGATAATCATGGTTCCCCTGCTCCTTGTCCTACTTCTCGCTCTGCTCCTTTTTGGCGCCGGATTTGCTTTGAAGGCACTGTGGTGGATCGCGGTCATCGTTCTGGTCGTCTGGCTGCTCGGCTTCGTGGTGCGCTCCACAGGCGCGGGCGGGCGAAAGGGCCGCTGGTACCGCTGGTAGGGGTTGAAGCCATTCTTCTCGGATCGGGCCGGACCCGAGTGGTCCGGCCCGACTGCGCGCGGAGACGCAACCAGGTGTGTCTGACGAGCGGAAGCGCCCGGCCGGCCGCATGTGCTGCGCGGTCCGTTCCGCGCCGAGTACACGGTGGACGTGATGACTTTCGTGTACTGGAAGGACGACATCGCCCACCAGTTCGCCCAAGCGCTGGCCGAACGCACGCGTACAGGCGGCGTGGGGATCGCCGAGGAGTGGTGCGGCAACACCCCGGCTGTTGGCCTCGCATGCCGCGGTCGCCCTCTCCAGCCCGCATACCGCCGACCAGCTTCAGCGAGGCGCCCGCCCACCGACACGACCGGCAGATCTGCGAGAGCGGCGACATCGAGGACTGAGCTGAGAGATGTTGCCAAGAGCGGGAAGACAACGGTTTGACGTCAGTGTTCTGGGCTAGGAGAGTCAGTGATCGAGGTGCTTCGGAAAGCAGGCACACCTGGCGGGAGCCGCGCGCGTGCGCGCTGCGGGCCCCAGATGTGCCGTTGCTGGCTCCCGCCCTGCTGAACAGCAACGAGCAGGGAGCAGAGCAGAGATGACACCGATGAGCACCACACCCGCACGCGCCCGCCGCCGTCACGACGATGCTCCCGACACCGCGGCCGACTTCGAGCGGCTGGCTGCGGCCTCCGATGGGCCCGAGCGGGACCTCTTGGCCGAGGAGCTGGTCGCGGCCTGGCTTCCGATGGCCCACCGCCTGGCCAGCCGCTACCGTAACCGCGGAGAGAGCCTGGATGACCTGAAACAGGTGGCGGCAGTGGGCCTGGTCAAGGCCGTCGACCGCTACGACCCGCAGCACGGAGGCCCGTTCGAGCCGTGCGCGATCCCCACGATCGTGGGGGAGCTCAGGCGGTACTTCCGCGACTACAGCTGGGATGTGCACGTCCCTCGGCGGGTGCAGGAGCTGCGTAACAAGGTCCGCGCCACCCTCCAGGAGCTGGCCGCCACGGAAGGCGCCGACCGTACCCCGACCGTGGCGCAGATCGCCGGAGCCGCCGGTATGAACGAAGAGGACGTGCTCACCGGCATGGAAGCCATGGACAGCTTCCGTTCCCTGTCCCTGGACGTCGAGTTGACCGGTTCGGACGACGGCTACTCGCTGGCCGACACCCTCGGCCGGCCCGAGGCCCGCTATGAGACGGTCATCGCCCGGGAAGCGGTCAAGCCCTGCCTGCACCGCCTGCCGGAGCGGGAGCAGCACATCCTGTACCTGCGCTTCTTCCGCGACATGACCCAAGCCCATATCGCTGAGGAGTTGGGCATCTCCCAGATGCATGTCTCCCGGCTCATCTCCCGCAGCTGCCGCACCGTCCGCGAAGAGGTCGAGGCCGATCCGCAGCCCCAGCGGCTCCCGGCTGCCGCCTGACACCCCACGTCCCGCGGCGCTTGTCGGCGGCGCGGCACGTACCGCCACCGTCACTGAGTGACAAAGAGGAGCCTGCCAATGCTTATGGCCCACTCCGCGGTTCTCGCCGATCTCGTCCAGCAGTACGAGACTCTCAACGCCCTGCACGCCGAGAATGGCGGCCCGGAAGCACGGCAGCGACTCGACGACGTTGTCTACACGCTGTGTGTCGCCACCGGCACCCGCGACGTCGACGCTGCTCTGATCGCCGCCCGCCACCAGCTCCCCNGCCGCCCGCCACCAGCTCCCCGGCGCCCGTACGGAAGACGACTCCCTCCTCCCTGATGCCTGACTGTCTCCGCTGTGGGCCCGGCCACCGGCCGGGCCCACAGCGCCCGAGCTCCAAAGCAGAACCGACGGGCGTCGCGCGACCTCGTGCATGTCGTGGCAGTCTTCGGGCGCTGCTGCCCGCAGTCTTCTTCCGCGACGCGAGTGCAACTGACGGATGCGGAGCGGAGTTTGGTGCTTGGCCGACCGTCCACAATCTTCCGGCAGTGACATGCGATGCATGTAGGCTCGGTCTTGATCAATCGTCTCGCGGCTTGGAGGAAGCAGCAATGACCAAGGCCCCGTTCGTCGCCATGGCCACCGTTACCGCGGCGCTTGGGACTGCGCTTGGTTCCCTCGCGCTTCAGCTGCGCGCAGACGGCAACGAGCAGTACGTCGAATCCGTAGCCACCTTCAGCGTCCTGATGTACGTCACCGCAGCTCTGGTTATGGTGACATGGGTCCGAGACGGTCGGCCGCACTCGAAGTGAGTTCTTCGCGTACGGGCGCCAGGGTGATGCCCTGGCGCCCGTACGGCTCTTCGTGGCTCTGTAGCGCGTTGGCGTAATCACTGAGTAGTCCGGGTGAGTTAATTGATCCAGACCAGCGAGGCCAGCGAGGTAGCTGTCTGAGGTCTTGAACATCGCCACCTCGGTTCGATGGATCCCCGGCGCCGTACGCGCGCCGCACCACCACTTCGCTCTGCTGGCAGCACTCGCCTCCCCGGCGCACGTGTCGCGAAGGACACCCCACGGCGGCGCATGGTTCCCCCGGTATTGAAGGCCGAAGGGTGCATGCATACGGAGCAGAGGGCCCGGGCACTCGGATGGCTGCTGATCCGCAGAGGAGGAACGACCTGGTCGCCGTGGCCGACGTTGCCCGCGCCCTGCCGGCCCCCCAAGCCACCTGCTTGAGGCCCCGTCGAACGACTGACTGGCGTTACCCTGCGATAGCAGACGCGGCCGGTGGGGCGCCCAGAGCGGGGCGCGGCACACGAGAGACGGCCGGGAAGGGGAACAGCCCCCGTGAGTGATCCACTGCGACTCCTGTCCGCTGCGGAACGCGGTCGGCTCCGGCCCGTCGCACCCGGCCGTGGTCTGGAACCGATGCTCGCGACCCTCACGCACGACCGGTTCTCCGACGAGCGCTGGCTCTACGAGCGCAAGCTCGACGGCGAGCGATGTCTCCCGCTGCGCGGAGGGCCGTATCGAGCTGCTCAGCCGCAACGGCCGCTCCGCCGCCTCCGCCTATCCCGAAGTCGTCGACGCCCTCCGCGCCCAGGCACCGCCCGACTGCGTACTGGACGGCGAGGTCGTCGCCTTCGACCGGGGCCGCACCAGCTTCGCCCGCCTCCAGCCGCGTATCCACCTCGCCTCCGCCGACCGGGCCAGACGCAGCGGCGTACGCGTGTACTACTACCTCTTCGACATCCAGTCCGTCGCCGGGGTCGACGTCACCGGGTTGCCGCTGCGCCGCCGTAAGGCCCTGCTGCGTGCCCTGCTCACCTGGCGGGACCCGCTGCGCCTGACTGCTCACCGCAACGCCGCGGGCGAAGATTACTACCGGTATGCCTGCGAACACGGCTGGGAGGGGCTGATCGCCAAGCGCGCGGACGCCCCGTACACGCCCGGCCGGTCCTCCGACTGGCTGAAGTTCAAGTGTGAGCAGGGCCAGGAGATGGTGATCGGCGGCTGGACCGATCCACAGGGCGCCCGCACGGGGCTCGGCGCCCTGCTCCTCGGCTACTACGCCGAGGACGACCTCCGCTACGCGGGCAAGGTCGGTACCGGCTTCGACACCAGGACCCTCCAAGCGCTCGTCCGGGAGCTGCGCGGACTGTCCTCGTCCACCAGCCCCTTCGCCGTCGCCCCGCACCCCGGCCCCGGGACTCACTGGGTACGGCCGGAGCTGGTCGCCGAGATCGCCTTCACCGAGTGGACCCGCGACGGACGGCTGCGCCATCCCCGCTACAAGGGACTGCGCCGTGACAAGTCGGCCCGCGACGTCGTACGCGAGGACCGGCACCCTCACGGCCGCCCGGTCGGGCGCATACCGTGAACGAGAGGGGACGCGGTGGGCGGCGGTGTGCCGCCGGGCGAGACACCGCCCGCCGAGGGCAGCACGCCGGACGCGGGGCCGCAGCAGGCCTACAACCCCACCCATCTGGTACCCCTCTGCGTGAGGTACCGGCACGCGAACGGACTGCATGGGAATGCGGCCCGAAGCCCTGGCGCCATTGTTGTTCGATGGGGGACACACGAAAAGGTTGGTAGTGCAATGCCCGCAGGATCCAGGCGTAAGCGGGAGCGGCAGTACGAACACATCAAGGAAGGCGCGGAGAAGCGCGGGGCTTCCACCGGCCGTGCCAAGGAAATCGCCTCCCGCACCGTCAACAAGGAACGCGCCCGTTCGGGAGAGGCGAAGTCCGCCAGCAAGGTCCCAGAGGCCCGACACGGGACCAGCTCTACAACGAGGCCAAGCAGCGCGGTATCGAGGTGCGCGGCCGCCGTTTCCGCTGGACTCCGCCAACGGGTGGAATGCTTCAGATATTCGTATTTCGGCTGTGGAGGCCGGGTAAAGAAAAGGGGTTCCCCTCGCTTCATAGGAGCCCGCATGACGTTCAACCCGTTGGAGCAGCGGGGAATCCCGCTTGACCGTCAACTGCGCACGTGGCGTGAGTTGGACGTCGCCCCGATCGATCCGGATCACTGCGACCCGTATACGCGGTGCCGGATCATCGCGATGAACGGGATCGAGGTCGAAGCGATTCTGTTCAGCCATCAGATGGCCCGCCACTGCCAGGACCAGGAAGTGAAGCGGCAACTGGCTCGTACCCGCTACATCGAGGCGCAGCAGCAGAAGGCGGTGAACTGGCTGCTGCCGGGGGTGGCCTCGGTGCTGGAGACGACGATCGCCTATGAGCAGGTGGCGGTGGACCTGACGGCCTGGGTGGCCCGTATGGAGCCCGATCCGTATCTCACACAGGCGTACCAGTTCGGCGTGCTGGAGGACTTTGACCACCTGTACCGGTACGCGAACCTGTACGAGATGATCGAGCACCGGAAGGCGGAGGAGATCGTCCAGGGGCTGACCGAGGTCATGCCCGGCCGGCCGACGAAGTTCCATCACCGCAACCCGGTGGACAACGTTCGTGAGCCCTACGACCGGGACCAGGTCAACCCGCTGTCCAAGCTCCACGCGCTCACGATCATGTCTGCGGAGCAGCAGACCATGAACTTCTACATGAACGTCGGCCCGCAGTACATGGAGCCGATCGCCCGGCAGCTCTACCAGGAGATCGGGCTCATCGAGGAGGAGCACGTCACCCACTACGAGTCCCTGGTCGACCCGGGGGAGACCTGGTGGGAGCAACTGGTCAACCACGAGTACAACGAGTGCTACCTCTACTACTCCTTCATGGAGCAGGAGCCGGACCCCAAGGTGAAGGTCCTCTGGGAGCTGCACCTGAACATGGAGCTGGAGCACCTGCGCATCGCCTGCGATCTCATGCGCCGCAACGACGGACGCGAGCCCGAGGAGATCGTCGCGCGGGAGCTGCCGAACGTGCTCACCTTCGAGCCCAACAAGGAATACGTCCGCGAGCTGCTGGGGACCCAGATGGACCTCACGACGCTCGGCACCGGCTACGTCCGCGAGGCCCACGAGCGGTTCGAGGCCATGCAGGCGCAGCTCAACGACGGTGACCAGCCGCCGAGCGAGCGCGTGATGGCGCAGCACCGCGAGATGTTCGGCAGGGAGTACCGGCTGGAAACCGAGGGCGAGCACCCCGCACCGTCGCAGCGCTCGCGCGACTGACCCGGCCGACCCGGCTCAGGCTGGCTCAAGGGAGGAACACCGTGAAAAGTCAGGCCCACGGCGGCGACACCGGCGCAGGCGTCCAGGACGATGTGGTGGCGCTGCTGATGCGCCAGCACGGCGAGATCCGCAATCTCTTCGACGAGGTGGAGCGCACCACGGGCGCGGAGCGGCAGGACGCCTTCCGCCGCCTGGTCCGGCTGCTGGCGGTCCACGAAACGGCGGAGGAGGAGATCGTCCACCCTGTCGCCCGCCGGGCCTTCGACGGTGGCGAGCGGATGGTCGAGGACCGGCTGCGCGAAGAGAAGCAAGCCAAGGAGAAGCTGAGCCGCCTGGACGAGATGGGCTCGGAGGATCCCGAGTTCCTGCCCGTGCTCCTCCAACTGCGGACGGAGGTCATGGAGCACGCCCGCTCCGAGGAGCGCTACGAGTTCGCCCAGTTGCGGCGCCGGACCGATCCCAGGCAGCTCGCCACCATGGCCAACGCCGTCAAGGCGGCCGAAGCCCTGGCCCCCACCCATCCGCATCCGGGGGTGGAGACGGCGGCGAAGAACGTCGCCCTCGGTCCGATGGCCGCCATGATCGACCGGACCCGCGACACCGTCCGCAAGGCCATGGGCAAGGACGGCTGAGGCGTCTCCGTCGCCGGAGTCAGCCGGCACCCACGGGATCGCTGTGCAGGCGCGCGAGCAGGCCCGGACGGTGCAGCTCCGTAACCGGTGCCACCAGGTCCGGGTGCCGCAGTAGCGGGGCCGCCCGCCGGTCGTACTCATCGGGATCCGTCAGCCGACGGAAGTCAACCGGCGAGGAGGCAGTGTGTTCGCACCCGGCAAGCGCGGCTACAGCCGCCTCGGCCAGCGCCGCAGAGGTGAGCAGACTGGCCGCCCAGCTCGCCACGACCTCGTCCACCCAGGTACGCCAGGCGTAGTCCGCCTCGTCCACCTCGCGCGGATCTCCGCCGACGAGCCAGTCCAACTGGGCCGAGCCGCCGGGCCCCGCCACCGCGACCAGCGCGGCGTCCGTCGCCGTGGGGTAGCGGAGCCACGCGGCCACCGTCACCGCCTGCCGGGCCTGCGCTTCAGCGAGCGCCGCGTTCATCGCGCCCCCAGCCGCCGGAAAGGCCCGGACCAGCCATTGAGCGGTGGCGGCTATGACCCCCGACAGATCCACGGACAAACGAAGCCGCTCCTCACAAGCCGGTGACACACGAAGCGCTGGTCAGCGTACCCCGACCACCGGCCGCCTGAAAGTGGCGAACGTCCCGAAAAGAGATATTCGCCGCGGAGTGCGACGAACTCTCGGCGCGGCAGCCCGGCGGGGGCCTGACGGATGAGCGGGCAGGGTGAGGTCCGCGACCACACCGAAGTGATCACTGCCCCAGACCCCGTTCACCGGCTCGGTGAAGAGTCGCTCACACCGCGCGATGTGGAGGGTCGGCTCGTAGTCGTCGCAGCGGACCAGGATGTGTCGATGTGCCGCCCTTCGATTTCGGGCATGTCCCCGCGACGCGCGAGGGGATTCGCCGGGGAGAGGGTGTGACCCGGTTCGCCCGAATGCGCCGCGTCCTAGGCGTCGCGGTAGCACTCGGGGCCAGTTCGGCTCGTGGCGGACGATCACCAGGGGGCCGAAGGGGCGGGGCGCCCGCACTTCCGCGGTGACGACGCCGCACCACGGCATCGTCGCTTTCGCCCGGCGCCGTCGAAGTCGTCCGCCCGTAGCGTGCCGATCGGCCACCGGCTCGCCAGGGCGGCGCCCATCCCGTCGGCCGTCCAGCGGGGGTGTGGCGCTTCTCCAGGACGTTCACCGTCAGCACCCAGAGGCGAGGTACACGTACGCCGGCGCGGTTTCCTCCGGCTGAGCGGTTTCGGCGAGCGGTTTCGGTGGCCGTGGCAGTCGGGCTGCCGTGCGGTCACGCTGTGTCGCCGAAGCGGGGTGGGTGGGTGCCCGGGGCGGTGAGGGCGAAACTGTCGGGTGAGGGGTGGTTTCAGCAGGCGGTGGCGGTAACCGGGCTGCCTTCGGGGGCGCGGAGGGTCGCCTGCCGACCGCACGAGAGATGGTCGGTGCGATGGCGACGGTGCCGCCGGATGCCTGGGCCAAGTCCGTGGTGGCGTCTACGTCGGACATCTGGAAGTGGGCGTGCCAGCGCGCGTCGGTCCGGGGATCGGGGCGGTCCTCGACGGGCTCTCCGCGCAGTACGGCTACTGGTTGTGCGGCCTCCCGGACGATCACCTCGCCGTCCTCGTAGGCGGCGGTGCACCCGTCTCGCCCGGAGGCCCAGCCGAAGATCTCGCCGTAGAACACGGCCGCCGCGAAAATGTCAGGAGTACGCAGTCCCGGCCAGGCCACCGAGCCGCACGCCCCGGCCGGTGCACCGGGATGTCTTTCGCCCCTGCCGCCTGGCGCTGTCCCCTCCCACGGGCCGAACACCGCACCGTCGCGGTCTGCAGCCACCGCGGCGCGGCCCGCGCCGAGTGAGAGGGGGCCGACCCCGACCGTGCCACCGCGTCGCGAGTTCCGTGGCACAGGCCACCGGCGAACCGTGCGCGATGGCGATGCGGAGTCGCTCCGCCGACGGGCTGGCGTGCCAGGTCCATCCCAGGACCGAGCTGGAGAACTTCTGGGCCGCCGGCCCGCCCGGCCCCGGAGGAGGCGCGTCTGTGAACGAAAAGAGCTGAGCAGCTGCCGGGCTGCTCCACGTGCATCGAGACCGGCAAGGCGTCAGTTCGTGGCGCGCCGCTGGTCGCCGCTGACCTGTCGCAGCTGGTCGGCGTGGCGGGTCATGGTGTCGACGCGGGCCGCGAGGTCGGCGTGACGCGCCGTCAGGTGCTGACGGGCTTCGGTGAGCGGGGTGACGAGCTGGGCGGCGTCGTCCTGGGCGAGGGCGTCCGCGAGCTGGGCGATGTGGCCGCGGGCCTCGACGGGCAGATCGGTGAGGGCGGTGACCTGGCCGGCGAGCTGGCGCAGGTCGGCGGCGTTGCCGCGGGCCCATGAGGTGACGGTGCGGTCGGCGGCGCGGCGGTCACGGGTGTCCTGCACGCGCTGCTCGCCGGTGGCGCCGGGGCTTCCGGGTCGCACCCGCAGGTATCGGCGCTCGGCGGCCTGTCGGCTCGCCACGCCCAGCGGGTGCGCGAGCTCGGCCCAGCTGGCGCCCGTCTCGCGGGCCGTCTCGATCAGCCACGGTTCCCACCCGGCGAGCCGGCCCCGGAGCTCCCGCAGCAGCAACAGCGCGGCCAGGGCCTGCTCCGAGCTGGTCCGGTCCGGCTGTCGGTCCGGCGGGACGGTGGCGCTGCGCACGGCCTCGCTGATGGTCTCCAACGCCGCCGCGGCGGCCTGGAGCGACGTAGGGGCGGGGTCGGGTCCGTGGGGGTCCTCCGGGCTGGCCATGGTGTGTCCTCCTGGGGCGTCGTCGGATGGACGACAGAATCATTTGTCATCGTTCCGATGACATGCTACAACGGAGGCAGGTTGCAGCGCATTGGCGGTACTGCCAAATGGCCACTGGAGGTGTTTCACGATGTTGATGCGCACCGACCCGTTCCGTGAGCTCGACCGGCTCACCCAGCAGCTCATGACGTCGTCCGGTACCTGGTCCAGGCCGTCCACCATGCCGATGGACGCCTACCGCGAGGGCGACGAGTATGTGATCGCCCTCGACCTCCCCGGTGTCTCGACCGATGCGATCGACATCGACGTCGAGCGGAACATGCTCACCGTCAAGGCGGAGCGGCGGCCGGCCACCAAGGCAGACGACGTGCAGATGGAGCTGTCCGAGCGGCCCCTGGGAGTGTTCTCCCGCCAGCTCATGCTGGCGGACACCCTCGACACCGAGCACATCACGGCCGACTACGACGCCGGTGTCCTGACTCTGCGCATCCCCATCGCCGAACGGGCCAAGCCCCGCAAGATCGCCATCGGCGAGGGCGCCGGGCGCAAGCAGATCAGCGGCTGACCCCCGGGGTCATTCACCATCGCGGGCGGAGGACGGCAGATGCCGGGTGTTCCCGCTCCGTCCTCCGCGATCACTCACGTCTTCACCCCGAGTCGCGCCGTGCCGTTGCGCCGGCGCGGCGGGAGATGTTCCACCGGCTGGTCGGCTCGTGCGCCGCGCACCGGCCGACCGGCCACTTCACACCACCATGACGAGCAAGCATGACGAGAAAGGCGATCCACCCAGCCATGCCGGTCCAGTCCGAACCCGCCTCGGTCGCCGCGAACATGACATTCGAGCAGATGCTGGAGAAAGTCCGCTACGAAGGGGCGTACCCCACCCGTGAACGGGCCGAGACGGTCGTCCGCGCCGTGCTCACCGGCCTGGGTCGGCAGCTCACCGGCGACGAGCGGGTCGACCTCGCCGCCCGTCTGCCCGAGGAAGCGGCCCGGACGCTCGCCGAGCAGATACCCGACCGCGAACCCCTCACCGGCTGGGGCTTCGTCAAGGACCTCGCCACCCGGGCGGGCGGCACTCCCGCCACCGCTCGCTGGGACACCGGCTCCGTCCTCAAGGTCGTCACACAACTCGCGGGAGACGCCCTGGTGGACCGGATCCTCGCCCAGCTTCCCTCCGGCTATGCCCTCCTGTTCGGCCGCATCGAGCTGACGCGCGCGGCCTGACACCCCTCTGCCCGGGCACCGTATTGAAGGCAGCCCGCTTCGGGTACCCGGGCGGTGAGTGACGCAGGACGGCGGACCTGAGCAGCCGCACCTTCGCGACGCTCCTCTCGTGCCCCACCTACCGCGAAGGAGTGGCCGATGCCCGCCGAGCGCCAGACGAACGCACGCCGGCCGGAGCCGGGCGCATCCGGACTGCGGGTGGTCGTGGTGGGCGCCACCGGCAACGTCGGCTCCGCGGTGGTGCGGGCGCTGGGCGAGGAGGCGGCCGTCTCCTCGGTCCTGGGGCTCGCGCGCCGTGTACCGGACTGGACTCCGGAGAAAACGACGTGGCGTGCCGTGGACCTCGGCGACCCGGACGTGGACCTCGTACCGCACTTCCGTGACGCGGATGTGGTGGTGCATCTGGCCTGGCTGTTCCAGCCCACCCATGAGCCGGTCACCACGTGGAGCAGCAATGTGCTGGGCAGCGTCCGTGTCTTCGAGGCCGTGGCCGCCGCGGGTGTTCCCGCTGTGGTGTACGCGTCGTCGGTGGGTGCGTATTCGCCGGGGCCGAAGGATCGCGCGGTCGACGAGTCCTGGCCCACCCATGGCTGGCCGGAGGCCGCGTACACCCGGGAGAAGGCGTACCTGGAGCGTTTCCTCGACGGCCTCGAGCGGCGCCGTTCGGACCTGCGTGTGGTGCGGATGCGCCCCGGCTTCCTGTTCCAGCGGCAGTCCGCATCCCAGCAGCGTCGGCTCTTCGGCGGACCGCTGGTGCCGGGCAGCCTGGTGCGGTCGGCGCTCGTGCCCGTCGTCCCGGAGGTGCCGGGATTGCGTTTCCAGGTGCTGCACACCGAGGACGCCGCCGCGGCCTACCGGGCCGCGGTCGTCCGGGACGTACGCGGCGCGTTCAACATCGCGGCCGAGCCACCGGTGGATGCCGGCGTTCTCGCGGAGATCCTGGGCGCTCGGGTGCTCCGAGTGCCGCGGCCCTTCCTGCGCGGCTGTGTCGCGGCCGCCTGGAAGCTGCATCTGGCACCGGCCTCCGCGGAGCTCTTCGACGCGGTGCTGCGGATCCCGCTGATGGACACCACACGCGCCCGCCGGGAGCTGGGCTGGGAGCCCCGGCACACGGCCACCGAGGCCGTCGAGGAGTTCCTGCACGGGCTGCGGCGGGGAGCGGGCGGCCCCACGGCGCCGCTGGCCGAGGACTCGCCCGCGCGCCGTGCCCACGAGGCGGCGACCGGAGTGGGCGAGCGGCCCTGAAACAGCCGCTGCCCAGGCCCGGCGGACTTCGTGCCCCGCCGCAGGAGGGTGGTGGACGGTCCGCGCATTCGAGTGCACCCGGGACATGTGCGTACCCGGGCCCGGGGCCGTTACGCGGGCCGCCGACCGGCCCCTGCGCGGCCTGGGGGCGGGCACGCCCACCAGGCGAGGAGCCATCCCGCTTCGACCACCGCGTCGAGGCCGTGAGCACGACGTGCCCGGCCGGCGGGTACGGAGATGACGTCGGCCACGAGCAATGTGGCGGCCGTCCCCAGGCCGCTGCGCCGGGCCTCAGCCAGGGAATCGGCGGCCGGACGCGCCCGCAGCTGGCCCCACCCGGTGGTGACCAGCAGTCCGGCCACCGTCCTCACCAGCCAGTTCTGCTCCGGATCCGGCTGTGTGGGACCGAAAGAAGCGCCTGAAGCCGGTCATGTGCAGCAGCGGCCAAGCCCCGGAAGCGAGATTGAACAGACCATGTGCCCTGGTGAGGAACAGCGGCAACACCATCGGTCCCGGCCTCTGTTCGCGCCGTCGGTCATGGCTCATACCGATCATCTCTCCTTGCGCTTTCCAGCCTAGTGGCATCCGTGTTCCGCGCACTGGCGTACGTCTTCAGGTGGCCCTGGAGGGGGGCGGAATCATGTGGCGGATCGCGTAATCGGCGGGGGGCACGTCTGGGTGATGCGCAAAGTGGCCCTGCCGAAAGCGGGAGTGGTGCCGTCGTCGCGCGTTCGGAGGCAGCCGGACAGGAGAGGCCAGGGGGCTGATTGAAGCGGCGGTGTCTGGGCACCCCGTAGGAGCACGTTGCCCGGTACGACCATGCCCGATCCGGGAGGGCGATCATGAACGAGCCCAGCACATCCCCCCGCCTGCTCGGCATCTACCTCAACGACCATGCGGCGGGAGCGACGGGCGGAGCGGAGCTCGCTCGCCGGACGGCCCGCGAGCACCGGCAGTCGGCCTTCGGCGGCGACCTGGAGGACATCGCCGCACAGATCGTGGAGGACCGGGAGGCGCTCCTGGACATCATGGCCGACCTTGAGGTGCCCGTACGCCGCTACAAGCTCTGCGGGGGATGGCTGGGCGAGAAGGCCGGGCGGCTGAAGCCCAATGGCCGGCTGCGCCATCGTTCGGGGCTCAGCACGCTCGTCGAGCTGGAGGGCTTGCGGCTCGGGGTGGAGGGCAAGGTGATGCTGTGGCATTCGCTGCTGGCCGCGGCCGAGCAGGACACCCGCCTGGATGCGGATCGGCTCACCGAGCTGCTGAACCGGGCGCGGCGCCAGCGCACGGTGCTGGAGTCGGTGCACCATGCCGCGGCCGCCGCGCTGTTCGCCCCCGGTCGGCCGGAAGCGCAGCAGACGGTGGTCGGCCCATGACGCCTCCGCCGGACGACGCCGCCGAGTACCCACGGTGCTCCGCTGCGCACGCGGCGGGCGCGTCACCGTGACCGAGCAGGAAGTGGCTCTGCCCGATCACCCCGGCAAGGCGTAACTCGAGCAACCGACCCGAGCAGGGGGCCAAAGCTCCAAGGCCGGAGAAGCCACGCGCCGGCTCCGCCGACGAGCGGTCCGCATCCGCGTCAGCGGCACTGCGGACGAATCCCACACATGCGAAACGAGACAGTGATGATGAGCGAAGACAAGGCAGACGACGTCTACCAGCCGACCGGTACCAACGAGGAACAGGAGGACGCGGCCCCTCTGGATCCCCAAGACGCCCTGGACGAGCGTGGTTACGACGAGATGCTCGACGAGGGCTACTCCCCGCCGGAGAAGCCGCTCGGTGTCACCAAGCACGGCACAACGGCAGCCGAACAGCACGAGCGCGAGACGCTCGACCAGCGGCTGGCCGAAGAGACCCCCGACGTCGAAGCCCCGGCGGGAGACGGCGTCGGAGATGTGCAAGAGGGCGAGGGAGAGCCCATTGACCCCGAGGCGGGCACGGACCGCGCAGGCCGACTCGTCGCCCCCGACGAGGGCACCCGCCCCGACGTCACCAAGGAAGTCCTCGCCAGGGACGAGGGCATCGACGCGGGCGCCGCCGGAGCAGAGGAAGCCGCCGTGCACATCGTCCCGGACGAACAACTCGAGGAGCCGGGCGACGGAGAACCGGACCGCTGATCCCGCCCGGCTCGGCTGATCAGCAGGCGCCAAGAGGCACGGGCGTTCAGCCGGTGGTGACGCGTGCGTTGATCCGGCGCATCCAGTTCCGGTCGGTGTTCCACATGGGATGGTGAGGCGCTGCGTTGGAGGTCAGAACGACGCCCTGGAAGCCCGCCGTGAGACAGCGGTCGACGACGAATTCCGCGATGTCCTTGCCGACGGCATCCTCCTCGAAGCGCGTCAGGAGAGGGGTGTACCCCACCACGCCTTCACCGAGGACGGCGGGGATGCCGCGGCGGCGGGCGAAGGCGGCGACGGAATCGACCCACAGGGCCAGGGTCTGCCGCATGGCCTCGCGGTGCGGGAGGTAGTTCTCGTAGAGCCACAGGTCCCAGCGGTCGGGGTCGGCCCAGTCGTGCGCGTAGAACAGTTCACGCGGGATACCGGTTGCCGCCAGCCGCCAGGGCTCGTCGGGGTGATAGTCGGCGAAGGCGGGGGCGTCGGGACGCAGCATGCGGGCCAGTTCGGGGGTGGGCCAGGTGGCGGTCCGGGGCGCCTGCTCGGTGCCATGGCCCAGTCCCACGGCCTGGTACAGCGCGCCGAGGACGCCGTAGACGTAGAAGTGGAAGTGGGCGACCTGCCCCTGTTCCGGCAGGTCGTCCAGCTCAAGTGGCCAGGGCTCGCCCAGCGAGTATGTGACGGGAATGCCGGGGTGGTGCTCCCGCAGCAGGTCCACGGCGCGGCCGAGGGGGCCGCGCAGCCGGGAGTAGTGGGTGCCGTCGTCGTTCGGCACCAGGGAGCAGTTGTCGACCTCGTTGTGCACCTCGGCGTAGGCGACTCGCTCGGCCAGCCCGCGCTCGGTGAGGAAGTCCAGCAGCCCGCCGAGCGCTTCGGCCATCACCTCGGCGCGTTCCGGTGCGGGGACCGCGGCCAGGGCGCGGTGCCAGACGTCGGTGTCGGCGAAACAGGGGGACTGCTGGTACTCCCACGAGGACACGATCACTCGGCAGTTGTGGCGGGCAGCCGCCTCGAACAGCTCGACAAGCCGTCGGCGGCCGTCCAGCGCGTAGCCGCCGGACACGTTGTACCAGCGGGTGCGCTGTCCGAACCGCTCGCCCGGACCGCGGACGCGGAGGGATCCCGGATCGGGAACGAGGCCGGAGAACAGCAGGAAGGGCATGGCGCAGATCCGCACGGTGTTGAAGCCGCGGTCCACCGCCTCGGCGAAGGCGCGATCGAGGTCGGCGAACGGCTCCCCGGGCCCGGCCTGGGTGTACCAGCTGAAGTCCCACAGGGTGATGGCGAGCCGACCCGTCTCGCCCGCGGTGGCCTGTTCGTGTGCGCTCATGGTCTCGCCCATCACTCGTGAATCCATTATTAATGAATAATCCTTGACAGCGTACCCCTGGCTGTCCAGGCTCTTGGGGCGAACGGACACATGCATGTCACCAACCACCGTGCGAACGCCCACGAGTTGCGCGCGGACGGTGAGCCGAGGGAGTCCCACGTCATGACCGATCGCACCCACCCGTCGGAGCAGCGCCCCCCGACGCCTGGCCGCCCGTCCCGGCGCGCCGTCGTCACCGGGCTCGGCGCCGCCGGATGCCTCGCCCTGCCGGCATGGCCGGACCGCGCCTGGGCCGCAGCCGGTACGACCGCGACCGCTTCGGGCGGCCCGGTGCTCGACACCCATCCGGACACAGAGCCGTCCGGCACGCATGTGCGCAGCGTCGGCGGCACCAACGTCGTCTTCCAATACGGCGCGGTGCTCCCCGACTTCGACGGCTGGCGCACCCATGAGCCGACCCGCGAGTATCTGTCCCTGGCCAAGCGGTGGCGCTTCCGGTTCGACCCCCGCAACCGCGGCCTCGACCAGGGCTGGGAGTCCCCGCACCTCGACGACAGCGCATGGGGCCTCATCGACGTCCCCGCCGCCTGGGACCTGCTGGACACGCCCGGATTCGCCACCGAGACCGCCACCTTCGGCACGGGCACGGCGTTCACCGACGGCTACGCCTGGTACCGCACCACCGTCGACGTTCCCGGCTCCTGGCGTGCCCGCCACGTGCGCCTGGCCTTCCTGGCCGCCGGCTACAGCGCCGAGGTCTGGCTGGATGGCACCCACCTCGGCAAACACGAAGGAGCGAACTCACCCTTCGCGCTACCCGCGGCCAAGGCCCTCCGGCCGGGGACGCGGCAGACGATCGCGGTCCGGGTCTTCCGCCGGGCGAGCCACGCCGATTACACGGACGCGACCCCACAACCGGTCACCGACGACTACGAGATTCCTTACAAGCCGGTCGACTACTGGCCCTACGCGGGTCTGACCCGGTCCGCCTGGATCGAGGCGGTTCCGAAGGTCGCCATCGCCAAGCTGCTCACGGCCGGTGCGAAGGGGAGGCTCGAGGCGCGGGCCGTCGTCGAGAACCACGGCACCACCGCCTTCAACGGCTATCTCACGCTGGATCCCGGCCACGGGAGCGGTGAAGGGCCGATCGCCGTCCCGGCCCGGATCGCAGCGGGATCGGTCGGCGTCGTATCCGTCTCGGTTCCCGTGCCCGGCGCGCCACGGTGGAGCCCGGGCTCCCCGCACACGCTCACGGCCCGTGCCACGTTGACCGCCTCAAGACCGCACGGCCCGCGGGTGGACACGCTGTCCACGGTCTACGGGATGCGCGACGTATCGGTCGCGGGCGCGCAACTGCGGTTGAACGACAAGCCGGTGTTCCTCAAGGGCGTCAACTGGCACGAGGAGACCGCGGTGCACGGCAGGGCTATGACGCGGGCCGAATACGACGCGGAGCTGGGCCACATTCCGGCACTGGGCGCCAACTTCATCCGCAACTGCGTCTACAACCGCCACCCGTACGTCTACGACTGGGCGGATGAGCACGGGGTGATGGTCATGGACGACATCGACACCATGTGGCTCAACACCGCCCAGGAGAAGTTGCAGACCAGCAGTTACGGTCTCGCCCGGGCGCAGGCCCTGACCATGGCGTGGAACCAGCACAACCACCCGTCGGTGATCCTCTGGGGCCTGCACAACGAGTCGGAGATCGATGGCGACGGCGCCCCCGTCTACCGCGCCTGGCTCGCCGACCTCAAGGCGGCCGTGCACGCGGTCGACCTCACCACCCGTCCCGTGACCTGGGCCTCGAACACCAGCAACGATCCCGCCTTCGACATCGCCGATGTGATCGGGTTCAACGAGTACTTCGGCTACTTCTACGGCAAGGACACCGACCTCGGCCCGGCACTGGACGCGGTGCATGCGAAGTACCCCGCCAAGCCGATCCTGATCACCGAGAACGGCACCTGGTCGCAGGCAGGCCACCACGGCCCGAGCACCACTGAGGGCACCGAGGAGTGGCAGGCGGCCCGCTTCGCCGACCACTGGACCCAGGTGGCCGAGCGCAGCGACTTCGTCGCCGGCTACACCTACTGGGTGCTCAAGGACTACAAGGAACGGGCCGGGTACAACCAGGACTACAACGGCCTTTCCCTCATGGGAATGCTCACCTTCGCCGAGGAGCGCCCCAAGCTCGTCTACGAGGCGTTCCGGAAGGCGGCCAACCCGAGGGGCAGGTGAGCGGCGCCCCGGTGATCCGTCGGCGCCCATCGCGAGGCCGCCCCGGATCACCGGGGCGGCGTGCGGTATGGCTCCCGAAGACGTCAGCCCTTGACGCTGCCCTCGGTCAGGCCGGAACGCCAGTAGCGCTGAAGGATGAGCATCGCGACGGCCAGCGGCAGGATCGAGAGGAACGCGCCGCCCACCGTGAGCTGGTAGAGCTCGGGATGCCGGTCGGCTGCCGACTGCCAGGTGGTGAGGCCCAGTGTGATGGGGTACTTACGGTCGTCGGAGAGCATGACCAGCGGCAGGAAGTAGTTGTTCCAGATGCCGACGAACTGGAAGAGGAAGACGGTCACCAGCGCGGGTGTCATCGTGCGCAGGACGAGTGTGCCGAAGATCCGCCACTCGCCGGCGCCGTCGATGCGTGCCGCCTCCAGCACCTCGGCAGGCACCGCCGCCTCCGCGTAGATCCGGCACAGATACACCCCGAACGGACTGACCACGCTGGGGATCAGCACGGCCCAGGAGGTGTTGACCAGGCCCACCTTGCTGAACAGCAGGTACATCGGCAGGGCGAGCGCGGTGCTGGGCAGCAGCACACCGGCGAGCACCCCCTTGAAGACCACCTCACGCCCGCGGAAGCGGTACACGGCGAGGGCGTACCCCGCGGCACACGCGAGCAGGGTCGCCAGCGCACCGCCGACCCCGGCGTACAGGATGCTGTTCCACGTCCAGTCCCAGAAGATGCCGTCGTCGTGGGAGAAGACCTGCGAGAGGTTGTGCAGCCATCGCGGGTCGGAGAACCACAGCCCGAAGCTGCCGAAGAGCCCGGCGGAGCTCTTGGTGGAGGCCACCACGAGCCAGTAGACGGGCAGCAGGAAGTAGAGCGCGGCGAGGGACAGCAGCGCGACCAGCAGGATCCGTGAGGGCTTCACCCCGCGCGGCTTGGACACGCTCACCGGACATCCCCTCCCTTGCGGTTCACCAGGCTGAGGAAGCCGAAGGACAGCACGCTCGCGACCAGGGCGAGGATCACCGATTCGGCCGCGGCGAGGTAGATGTTGTTGTTGGCGAACGCCTCGTTGTAGGCGCTCAGGTTCGGTGTGTAGGAGCTGGTGACCGACGAGGTGAGCGGCTTGATCACCAGCGGTTCGGCGAACAGCTGAAGCGTCCCGATGATGGAGAACACGCCGGTGAGCACCAGGGCGGGCCGGGCCAGCGGGAGCTTGATCCGGACCGCCGTCTGCCAGGCACCGGCCCCGTCGATGCGCGCGGCCTCGTACAGCTCCTGTGGGATCGCCTTGAGCTGGGCGACGATCACCAGCATGTTGTAGCCGGCGAACTCCCAGATGACGATGTTGGCGATGGACCACAGCACACTGTCGTAGCCGAGGAAGTCGGGGGCGAGCCCGATCCTGCCGAGCACGTCGACGATCGGGCTCACACCCGGCACGTACAGAAAGCCCCACAGGATCGAGGCGATGACGCCGGGGACGCCGTACGGCAGGAAGTAGGCGGCACGCAGGACGCCTGCCCAGCGGTGGGAGAGCGTGTCGAGGGCCAGTGCCAGGGCGGTGGACAGCAGCAGCATCACGGGGACCTGGACGATGCCGAAGAGGAGCACGCGGCCGAAGCCCTCCAGGAAGTCCGACTGCTGGAGGGCGAGGGTGTAGTTGTCCAGTCCGGCGAAGCCGATGGTGGCCCGGCCCAGGCCCAGCGGCCCGGAGCGGACCGGGGTGAGCAGGCTCTGGTAGAGCGCATAGCCGAGCGGAAGGACGAAGGTGAACAGGAAGAGGGCGACGAAGGGGAGGAGGAATCCCCATGCGGCGCGGTCCGGGCGGGGGGTGCGCCGCCGGCCGCCCGGTGCGGACTTCGCTGTCCGGCTGATCGCGGTGCTCATCGCGCGCTCCTCGCCTTCAGGCCCTTGGCCAGCAGGTCGTCCACGGTCCGTTTCTGGGCGTCGGCCAGCGACGAGGTGAGGGTGGCGTCTCCGGCCATGGCGGCGCCGAAGGCGTCGCCGAGGTGGGCGAAGTCGGCGTCCGTGGTGGGTGACCACTTCCAGGAGGTGTCGATGGCCCGGTCGGAGGCGATGAACACGTCGTTGTACCGCTGTCCGCCGAAGAACGGGTCGGGCCGGTCCAGTGCCGATCCGCGGAAGACGCCCGTCGCGGCGGGCCAGCCGTAGCCGGCCGCCACGTTGCGGTCGATGGCCCGGCGGTCGGTGTTGAGCCAGTGCGCGAACCGCAGCGCCTCACGCGGGTGGCGGCTGCCTTGCAGGACGGCGGTGGACGAACCGCCCCAGTTGGCGGAGGCGTTCTGTCCTGCCTTCCACTGCGGCAGCGGGGCGACCCGCCACTTTCCCGTGGTGCCCGGTGCGTTGCCCCGCAGCAGCGCATCGCCCCACTGCGGTCCGACCCAGGCGACGATCTGACCGGTCTGGACCTGCCGGTACCAGGCGTTGGACATGTCGGGTTCGACGATGACGAGGTCGTCGCGGACCATTCTCTCCCAGTACTCCGCGACCTCACGGGAGCGGTCGTCGTTCATGTCGACGATCCAGGTGTCGCCCTGGGTGCGCACCCATCGCGCGCCACGCTGCCAGCACATGGCGGCGAACCAGGTCGGCTGGTTGGGCGCGAAGGCACAGAGCCTGGCACCGTTGCCACGGGACTTGACCACCCGTGCGGCATGCTCGAACTCGGCCCAGGTGGCGGGCGTCTCGATGCCGAACTTCCCGAAGAGGTCACGGCGGTAGAAGAGTCCCATCGGGCCGGACGCCTGCGGGATGGTGTGGACCCGCCCGCCGAAGACGCCCTGCTCCCACTGCCACGGCGCATACCTGCCACGCAGCGCGTCGGCCCCGTAGGCGCTCAGGTCGGTCAAGCCGTTGACCAGCATGAAGGCGGGAAGCTCGTGGTACTCGACCTGCGCCAGGTCCGGCGGGTTGCCGGCCGCCAGCGCGGCGTACATCTTCTGGTAGCCGCCCTGGACGTTCTGGGGGATGGTCTGCATCCGTACCTGGACGTCGGGGTGCGTCCGGTTCCACAGGTCGACGGTCTTCTGCATCGGCACCCACGTCCAGAAGGTCAGTGTCACCTTCTGGCCGCGGCGCGTGGGTTCCTGCCGGGTCGTGCGGGCGGCTCCGACGGTCTGGCCGCAGGCGCTGAGGGCGGGGGCGGCAAGCGCCGCGCCTCCCCACCGGAGAAGAGATCTCCGCGCCGGTATCGAGGTGTTCATGTGTGTCCCTTGTGGCTTACGGCTTTCCGGCTTTACGGCCGGCTCAGTACGGCTACTCCGGCACCCGGCAGCGTGATGCGGTCCGAGGGGGCCGCGCCCTGGGCGAGGGCGTCGGTCATCGGCTCGGCCAGCCCGACCTCGACCTCTTCAGGGCCGTGGTTCAGCAGAAAGACGAACCGCCCGCCATCGCCCTCACGGACGGTCGCCTGGACCTGTTCGGGAAGCCCGGTCAGTACGGGCGCCGCGCCCGCGGTGCGGCACACCTCGTCCGTCAGGTCCCGCATGGCCTCCGGTGACAGACGCGTCGCTACGTACCACGCGCTCCCCTCGCCGAAGGCGTTACGTGTGACCGCCGGCCGCCCGGCCAGCGCTCCCGAGTCGAACGTGGCCACCGTCTCCGCCCCCTCGGGCACGACGACCTCCGACCACAGATCGGCAGGGCTGACCGCCCCGTCCTGGTGCCGCACGTTCACCGTTTCCTTCTCCGGCAGGGGCCAGAACTCCTCGACGTGCAGGCCCAGTACCTCGCGCAGCGGCGCGGGATAGCCGCCCAGGTGCACCCGGTCGCAGTCGTCGACGATGCCGGAGAAGAACGACACCAGCAGATGCCGCCGTCGCGGACGTACGCGGTGAGGCGCTCCGCGGCGCGTTCCCGCAGCAGGTAGAGGTTGGGCGCGACGACGAGCCGGTAGCCGGACAGGTCGCGGTCGGGCGGCACGACATCGCAGGTGATGCCGGCCTCGAACAAGGGCCGGTAGTGGGCGAGCGCGATCTGCATCTGGTCCAGCGCGGTGGACGGGTGCGAGTCCAGCTCCAGGGCCCACCAGCTGTTCCAGTCCAGCACCAGGGCGACGTCGGCCGTGCACCGCGTGCCGGCGATCTGTGGTGCGGACGCGAGTTCGCGGCCCAGCTCGGCCACCTCGCGGAAGGTCCGGGTGCCGGTGCCGCCGTGCGGGAGCATCGCCGAGTGGTGCTTCTCGGCACCGCCCCGGGACTGGCGCCACTGGAAGTACAGCACCGCGTCCGCGCCCTGGGCGACCGCCTGCCAGCTCCACAGGCGCATCCGCCCCGGCGGCTTGGGCCCGTTGCGGTCGCGCCAGTTCACCGCGCTGGGCGCCTGCTCCATCAGCATCCACGGCTGACCGCCGCGGGCGGACCGGGCGACGTCGAAGATGAACCCCGCCGCGATGTGGGTGTCCCGGTCGTGCGGATCCTGGTAGACGTCGACCGAGACGACATCCTCGTGGGCGGCCCAGCGGAAGGCGTCGACGGGCTTGTGCACCCCGATGAAGTTCGTCGTGACGGGAACGTCCGGGGTGATCCGCCGCAGAACCTCCTTCTCCGCCAGGTAGCACTGGAGCAGCGCGTCGTCGGAGAACCGGGCGAAGTCCAGCTGCTGCGCGGGGTTGGGGAAGGTGGGCGCGAGCCGTGGCGGCAGCACCTCGTCGAAGCTGTCGTACCCCTGCGCCCAGAATGCCGTCGACCAGGCGTCGTTGAGCGCCTCGACGGTGCCGTACCGGTCGGACAGCCAGCGCCGGAAGTCGGCCGCCGACTCGTCGCACCAGCACATCGGGGTGTGGCAGCCGTACTCGTTGCCGATGTGCCACATCTCCAGCGCGGGATGGCCGGCGTACCGGGTGGCCAGCCGCTCGACCAGGCGGGTGGCGTGGCTGCGGTACACACCGCTGGAGGGACAGTAGTGCTGCCGCCCGCCCGGCCACATCCGGCGGCCGTCGGCGGTCTCCGGAAGGACGTCCGGGTGCAGCCGGGAAAGCCACGGGGGCGGGGATGCCGTCATGGTGGCCAGGCATACGGCCACACCCGCCCCGGCGAGGTTGTCCATGACCCGGTCGAACCAGGTGAAGTCGAACTCCCCGGGCCTCGGTTCCACCTTGGCCCACGAGAAGATGCCGGCCGTCACCAGGGAGACTCCCGCCTCCTTCATCAGCGCGACGTCCTCGACCCACACCTCCTCGGGCCACTGCTCGGGGTTGTAGTCGCCGCCGAAGGCGATCCCGGCCGGGCGCAGGCGCCGCCGGGCGTCGATAGCTACCGCATGTGCCTGTTGCATGGCGGCCAGTCTTGGAGTGCCGCCGCAGCCAGTCAAGATATTTGCATTATTAATTGAAAGAGTTATCGTGGCTCCAGTATCGGAAAGGGAGAGCGTGCGATGACGGCATGCCGCAGGATGGCGGGGCGAGTCGCGGTGATCACCGGCGCCGCGCACGGGATTGGCGCGGCCACGGCGCGCAGGCTCGCGGCCGAGGGCGCGGCGGTCGTGGTCACGGACGTGGACGACACGGCGGGCAAGGCGGTCGCGGCCGGTATCGCGGAGGGCGGGGAACGAGCGGAATACGTACGCTGCGACGTGACCTCCGCCTCCGACTGGGAGGCCCTGGCCCGCCACGTCGACCAGCGCCACGGGCGGCTGGACGTGCTGCACAGCAACGCGTTCGCCCAGCTCAACAAGCCCGCGCACGAACTGAGCGAGGACGAATGGGACGGTCAGATGGCCGTGCTGCTCAAGCCTGCCTGGCGGGGAATGAAGACCTTCGCGACCCCGCTGCGCGAGGCATCAGGGTCCGTCATCCTCACGTCCTCGGTGCACGCGGTCATCGGCCTGCCCGGCCACGCCGCCTACGCCGCGGCGAAGGGCGCGCTGTGTTCACTGGCGCGGCAGCTGGCGGTCGAGTACGGGCCGCACATCCGGGTCAACACGGTGCTGCCCGGCCCCATCCTCACCGCCGCCTGGGACGGGATCGCGGAGTCCGACCGGGCGCTCAGCGTGGCGGCCACGGCGGCCAAGCGGTTCGGGCAGCCGGACGAGGTGGCCGCCGCGGTCGCCTTCCTGGCGTCGGCCGACGCCTCGTATGTGACCGGCGCGAATCTTGTGGTTGATGGAGGATGGAGCGTCATGAAGGAGTCCTCGTGAGCGGTGCGCACGAGGCGGTGAGCTGTGCGCGAGGCCCGCGAACAGGGCCCAAGCGGAAACGGAGAACGTGGTGACCCATCCCAGCAGGGGGCTGCACGGCCAAGCCGTGGAGGAGATCGGCCGGCGCATCATCCGCGGCGACTACCCGCCGGGCTCCGTACTGCACCCGGACAAACTCGAAGTGGAACTCGGCGTCAGCAAGACCGTGGTGCGCGAGGCGATGCGCGTCCTGGCGTCCAAGGGACTGATCGAATCCCGGCAGAAGCGCGGCACGACGATCCGGCCCCGGGCCCATTGGAACCTGCTCGACAGCGACCTGCTGCGCTGGCAGGGCAGCGCCGCTCCGACCGAACGATTTCTGGAAGACCTCGCCGAGGTCCGCGCCCTCGTCGAGCCCGCCGGCGCCCGTCTCGCCGCAGCCCGCCGCACCGAAACCGACCTGGCCGCGATGCGGCAGGCGCTCGATGCCATGTCGGCGGCGGGGACGGACGCCGACGCGATGGTGGAGGCCGACCTGGCCTTCCACCGCGCCCTGCTGAATGCCGCCCACAACGAACTGCTGAGCCGGATGGAAGTCGTCATCGAGGCCGGCCTGAGCATCCGCGACCGGATCGTGCACGGTGCCCAGCACTTCTCCGACTCCGTACCGGTGCACCGGGCACTGCTGCGAGCCATCGAAGCGGGCGATCCGGACGCCGCCGTGACCGCCGTCGAGTCGCTGCTCTCGCAGGCGTCCCGGGACCTGGCGGCCGTACAGGCGAGGGACGGACACGACGAGGATGCCGCCGGGGCTACGCCGGACGAAGCCCCGTGAGAACAACCGCTTCACCGACTGGTGAGGCGCCCCAACCCGCCGTCGGACACCCGAACCTTCGCGCCCCAGGAGAGTCCCGTCCCATGAATCTGGTGGAATCGCTGCGAGCGCATCGCCTGCTGGCCATCGTGCGCGGCACCGACCCCGACGCGGCCCTGCGTGCCGTACTCACCCTCGCCGAGGAGGGCATCGAGGCCATCGAGGTGTCGCTGACCACGAACGACGCACCGGCGGTGATCGCGCGGGCGCGTGCCGAACTCGGTCCCGAGGCGCTGGTGGGTGCCGGAACCGTGCGCACGGCCGCCGATGCCGTCCGCGCCGTGGAAGCCGGCGCGTCGTATCTCGTCACCCCGGCGCTCGTCGACGTCCTGTCGTCCGCCGGCATAGGGGACGTGCCGGTGCTGATGGGCGCCCTGACACCGAGCGAAATCGAGCTCGCCCTCGCGCGGGGCGCCTGCGCGATCAAGCTCTTTCCCGCTTCCCTCGGCGGGCCCGGCTATCTGCGGGCATTGCGGGACCCGTTCCCCGACGTGCCCATCGTGCCCGTCGGGGGAGTGGACGCGGCGGCCGCCCGCGACTACCTCGGCCACGGCGCGATCGCCGTCGGTGTGGGCTCGCCGCTGCTCGGGGACGCCGCCGACGGCGGCGATCTCGGCGAACTCCGCACCCGCGCGGCCGCGTTCCGCGCCACGACCACACGGGACGCGCCATGACGACCCAGGCCGCCCGTTCCGCGCCCGAAGTGGTCACCTTCGGCGAGACGATGGCGGCGCTGCGGGCCAACAGCGCGCTGCGGCTGGGCGGGAGCCTCGGCCTGTCCGTAGCCGGAGCCGAATCCAACGTCGCGATCGGGCTCGCCCGGCTCGGCCACCGGGTGCGCTGGACCGGCCGGGTCGGCGCGGACGAGCTCGGCGCGCTGGTGCTGCGTACCCTGCGTGCCGAGAGCGTCGACACCGGCCACGCCGTCGTCGACGACACCGGCCGCCCCACGGGCCTGCTGCTGACCGAACCCCGCACGGGCACGCTGACGCGCGTCAGCTACTACCGCTCCGGCTCCGCGGGCTCGGCCGTCACACCATCCGACGTGCTGCCCACACTGACCCCCGGGACACGTGTCCTCCATCTGACCGGCATCACGCCCGCCCTCAGCCCGTCGGCCGCCGAGGCCGCGCTGGCCGCCGCCACCACGGCACGCGACTCCGGCATCACCGTATGCCTCGACGTCAACTACCGCTCACGGCTGTGGACGGCCGACCGTGCCCGCACGGCCCTCCGGCCGCTGCTGGCCCGCACCGACCTGCTCATCGCCTCCGAGGACGAGCTGCCGCTGGCGCTGGAACGGCCCGACGCGAGCGAATCCGAGGGCGTACACAGCCTCCTGGCCGAAGGCGTCACCGAGGTGGTCATCAAGCGCGGGGCACGCGGTGCGACCAGCTTCAGCGCCTCTGGGACGGCCGACTGCCCGGCGCAACAGGTCAGCGCGGTCGACTTGGTCGGCGCGGGCGACGCCTTCGTGGCCGGATACCTGTCGGGGCTCCTCCAGGGCGCCGACATCCCGGCCCGCTTGCACCGCGCCGTCACCACCGCGGCCTTCGCCGTCACCACCCGGGGCGACTGGGAAGGCTTGCCGACTCAGGCCGAACTCGGCCTGTTCGACCAGCCAGAGGGCACCACCATCCGCTGACCGAGGAGACCGACCATGCCATCCGCCGAACAGCAGCCGGTGACGATCGCGGTCCACGGCGGTTACGAGCTCGCCGAAGGCGGCCGCTGGGTCGGCGGCCGGTTCGTGTACGTGGACATCCTCAACGGTCGCCTCTTCGAGCTGCGCGACGGCACCGGCCGGGCACCCCGCCAAGTGGCCCGGCTCGACGTACCGCTCGGCGCCGTCGCGCCGGTACGCGACCGGCCGGACACCTGGATCGCCGCCGCGAGCACCGGAATCGCGCTCCTCACCGCCGACGGCGAACTGGAATGGCTGGACCGTCCCGAGGATCGCACCACCGTCCCCAGCCGGATGAACGACGGCGTCGCGGACCCCGCCGGCCGCTTCTGGGCCGGCAGCATGCCCTACGACGGCACCCCGGGCGCGGGCTCGCTGTACCGTACGGACCCCGACGGCACTGTGGCACGCGTCCTCGACGGCCTCACCATCGTCAACGGGCCGGCATTCAGCGCCGACGGCACGACGCTGTACCTCGCGGACAGCGCTGCGGGCGTCATCCACCGTTGCCGGGTCGACCCGGCAACGGGCGACCTCACCGGTCCCGAGGCCTTCGCCCGTTTCCACACCGATGAGGGCAGCCCCGACGGAATGACCGTCGACGACGAGGACTGTCTGTGGGTCGCGGTATGGGGTGGCGGCGCAGTCCGCCGGTACCACCCCGACGGCCGCCTGCTCCACACCCTGAAGGTGCCGGCCCCGCAACCCACCTCTGTCTGCCTGCACCCCTCGGACTCCCGCATCCTGATCACCACTGCCCGCCACGGGCTGAACCACCCAACGGCAGCCTCGGGCGCGGTACTCAGCGCCCCCGCACCGGCCCGGGCTCCGGAAACCCACTCTTGGGGCGGCGACAGTCCAGCCCCGAGGTGAGCGCCGCCGACACTGGTCAGTGGCCCCGGCGCCACCGGCCGCTCCAGGGGCGGTCATGTCCGGGGTCGGTACTCCGACCAGGACGACGGTGCCCGCGAGGTCGCGGGCGAAGAAGGCCTGCTCCCAGGTTTCGGGCCGTCCGACGGCGTCGATCACGACGTCGGCGCCGAAACCGTCGGTGGCGTCGCGGATGGCCTTCACCGGGTCGATGCGCCGGGCGTCGACGACGTGGGTGGCGCCGAACTCCTTGGCCTGGTCGAGCTTTCGCGGGTCGCGGTCCACGGCGACGATGGTCGACGCTCCGGCGAGGTGGGCGCCCGCGATGGCGGCGTCGCCGACGCCCCCGCAGCCGATGACCGCGACCGAATCGCCCCGGCTCACCTGACCGGTGTTGATCGCGGCACCGATCCCGGCCATCACGCCGCAGCCGAGCAGACCGGCCACCTGGGGTGTGACAGAGGGATTGACCTTGGTGCACTGTCCGGCGGCGACGAGGGTCTTCTCGGCGAACGCGCCGATGCCCAGGGCCGGAGTGAGTTCCCGCCCCGAGAGCAGGGTCATCTTCTGCTTGGCGTGGTGAGTGCTGAAGCAGTACTGCGGCTTGCCCTTGCGGCAGGCGCGGCACTGTCCGCAGACGGCGCGCCAGTTCAGGATGACGAAGTCGCCCAGCAGTGACCTCGGTGACTCGTCGTTGATACCGCCTTCGCGGTAGTGCAGGTCGGTGTGGCAGACCCCGCAGGCCTGTACGCGGACCACGGCCTCACCGGGGCCGGGGTCCGGCACCCGGATGGTCTCGACGGTGACGGGCTCCTTGGCGGCGTGCGCGACGACGGCACGTACTTCGTGCGGCATGACCGGGGTCTCCTTTTGCTGAGGTGCGGCCTACGGCCACGTGTCAGCCGGTCCGGGTGATGTTGATGTAGGAGGCGTCCCTGGCGGCGCTCATGCTGGTTCGCCTTCTTCGTACGGTCAGACCCGGTGGGACCGGATCTCCTCGGTGAGCTGCGGGACGCGGTCGCCGACCACGCCGTAGTCGACGAGGTCGAAGGGCGGGGCGTCGGCGTCCTTGTTGATCGTCACGATGGTCTTCGAGGTCTGCCTACCGGCGCGGTGCTGGATCGCACCCCGAGATACCGGCCTCGATGTACAGCTGTGGGGAGACGGACTTGCCGGTCTGGCCGACCTGGCTGGTGTGCGGGTACCAGCCGGCATCCACCGCGGCACGCGAGGCACCGACGGCCGCGCCGAGGGAGTCGGCGAGCGCCTCGACGACGGGGAAGTTCTCCGCGCCGCCGACGCCACGGCCACCGGAGACCACGTCGCGGCCTCGGTCAGGTCCGGACGACCCGTCGACTCACGCGGCGTACGGCCGGTGACCTTCGTGCCGGTGGCCTGCGCGGAGAAGCCCAACTCTGGGTAGTGGAGCGCGCGTTCGCCCACCTGCACCTTGCTGGGCGCTCCAGCAGCGACCGTTCCAGGGAACTGCGGGGTTCGCGCCACCGATCCGCGCCGCCGTCTCGGCGTCAGCTACTGGTTCTGGCTCATTGGCGCGTGGCACTACGCATCAGTTCCTCGAGGTCGCGTTCGCCTGCCGGTGTCTGCGCCCCGTTGCGCAGTCCTCGGCCCATTAACTGCTGAACGGCCGGCAAGGCGATCTGAGTGGCCCACGCCTCGTTCTCGCGGAGGAGTCCGTCCGTGATGTGTTCGGCAGGCAGTGCGCGCTTGGCCGCTTCGATGACGCCATCGGGCAGGGCAGCGATATTGCGGGCGATACGGTCGACATACTCATCGAGTTGGCCGGACGGCAGAGCCCGGTTGATCCAGCCGTAGGACGCTGCGGTCTCGGCATCAAACAGGTCTGCGGTGAGCACCACCTCCAATGCGCGGTTGCGGCCCACGCGGTCACGGAGGTACTGCGTTCCGCCTCCGCCGGGGACGATGCCCATGAGCGCTTCGATCTGGCCGATTCCGGCGGTCTCGGCAGCGGCGAATGCCATGTCAGCCGCGGTTACGAATTCCGCCCCGCCTCCACGGGTCTTCCCGGCGAGCTTCACGATGGTCACCTGGGGCTGATGGCGGAGGAGCTCGCCTATGGCCTGGAACACATTGACGTCCGCCGGCGCCGACGCGGCGAGCTGCTCCAGAATGTCCGTCCTCTCCCCGATCCGCATGTCCACATGAGCGAGGAAGAACTCCGGGTCGGCACTGGAGAAGACGATCACCCGGACCGATGAATCGCCCCTCAAGGCGTCCAGCGCCGTGCGGAGCTCGCGCATCATCGTCGCGTCGAGCACGTTCACCGGCGGATTGTCGAGGACGATCCGGGCGACGCCGTCTTCGATGCTCACGTGCAGGGTCGAGTAGGCATTGGTGGTCAAGAGGGTTCTCCATCAGTTACCGATATGCATGTAGGTTTGCAATGCATACTTACCGTCGGCGACGCCGCTGGGACCGTCAAGAACGCACTCTGGGAGAACCTAGGATCATGAGGGATACCGCCCCGCACGGCGTTGACGCGGGAACACGCACCATTTTCCGGGCGGACTGCCCCAGCCGGCCGATCCTTGACCAGATAGCAGACAAGTGGTCGATGATGGTCATGGCGCTGCTGGAACGGCCCACGCGGTTCAACGAGCTGAAGCGCCGTTTGGTGGGCGTGACGCAGCGTGTCCTTACTCAGACACTGCGTCGTCTTGAGCGGAACGGCATGATTCAGCGGAAAGTACTGCCGACATCACCGGTCGGCGTCGAGTACTCGCTCACGGCGCTGGGCGAGTCCCTGCGCGAGCCTTTCGGGCACCTTTACAGCTGGACTGTCGAGCACGGCGAGGAAATCCAGAACTGCCAGCGGGCGTACGACAGTAGGGCTGACACATAGCCGCCTGCGCAATCACCTGTAGGCATGTCATTTGAGGCCGGCCTCTGGTCTGGTGCAGTTGGAGAGCGTGGTCTGGGCCAGCGGGGTGAGCACTGTCTGAGAGTCGGCGTCGGCCGTGGGCGTGGTCACCACGATGGTCCGGCCCTGGTCCGCAGCGGCTCGATCACCGACCACAGTCGTCGTCGACTTCCCACAGCTTCGACCGTGCCACCCCGCACCCCCAGAGCACCAGTCCAGGGATGGTCCAACCACCTCGAAGGCCATTTCGTTGAGGAGTTCTTAGGCATGTCCGGTGTGCGGAGGGTGGTGCAGGCACCCACCGCCGGGCATCGCCACCCGCCCGAAAATCTGTGGAACCGCGCCCCCGTGTGCCGTTACCGTGCTCCCGCCCACAGTCACCCTGTCAAGGACACGCCGTTGTACACCAAGTGAGCACCCCCAAGCGCTGATCCGTCGCGCGTCGCACATGTGCGCCGTGCTCCTTTTCGCTGCGGTCTTCTCACTGGAACTGGTGTAACTCTGTGTCCAAAAACTGGGCGGTCGTGTCCGCCTGCCTGCTGATCGGTCTCCGGCGTTGCCACACGTGCGCGTCCGAGCACTTCCGGGCGAACGCCAAATTCCGCGTCACTGCGAACCACAAGCTCCTCAGCGCCTGGCTCCTCGCGCTGTGCACTGGGTGCGGGGACACCGCCAAGCTCACTGTCCTGGAGCGGATGTACGTGCGTTCCGTACAACCCGAGCCTCTGAGCCTGCTGCACGACAACGACCCCGGTCTCGTGGCCGAAGCGCTCCAGGACCCGGTCGTACGGCGCCGCGACGTGGGCGGCTCGGGGCGAACCGAGCGGCCGGCCTGGCAGTCGCCGTACGGTCCGCCGCCACACCGGGCACACCGCGGCCGGTGGGCGCCTGTGCCGGGGTTGGCCACGTCTCGGTCCGCTGTGCGGCGTGGATACCTGTGCGGCCGGTGCGACTGATCGCCGAAGGCTTCGGCTTTTCGCGAGCCGAGGTCGAGAGACTGCTGGCCGAGGGGAACCTCGTGTCGACAGTCCGACTGAGCGGCAAGCCCTCGGGCGACTTCACCTTCACGCTCAAGCGCTGAGTCCTTCCGGTCCCGGGCCTGTCCGGCAGTATCCGATCCGCCGGGCAGGCCCCAGCGGGCCCTCCCGCCGGGGGCAGCGTGTCCGACCTTCTTGGCGGCGCGGTGACAGATCGAGTGCCGTCCTACTACTCCACCATTATTGACGCGCCGGATGAAACCGCCCGTCTCGCAGCGGAGAAACGCGCCGAGGGATACCCGCGGCTCCAGGTCAAGGTCGGCGGGCGGCCGGTCGAGGAAGACATCGAGACCATCCGCAAGGTCTGGGAGGTCATCCGCGGGTCGGGGATGCGTCTGGCGGTGGACGGCAACCGCAGCCTGACCACGCGTGATGCACTGCGGCTCGGCCGGGAATGCCTGGACATCCCCTTCACCATGGAACAGCCCTGCAACACCATCGAGGACCTTCAGAAGATCCGCCCGCAGGTCAGCCACGGCATCTACATGGACGAAAACAGCACCAGCCTGAATACGGCGATCACCGCCGCCGGCACGGGACTGGTCGATGGCTTCGGCATGAAGGTCACCCGGATCGGCGGGCTGCATCCCATGCGCGCGTTCCGCGACATCTGTGCGGCGCGGAACCTGCCGCATACCTGTGACGATTCCTGGGGCGGAGACATCATCGCCGCCGCCTGCACCCATATCGGTGCGACGACGGCACCTGAGCTGCTCGAAGGCGTCTGGCTTGCGGCCCCCTATATCGAAGGCCATTACGATCCGGATAACGGGATCCGCATCGAAGCCGGCCATATCAAGCGACCGCAGGGCCCCGGCCTGGGCATCGTGCCCGATGAAAGCCTATTCGGTGCCCCAGTGGCATCCTTCTGAAGGCAGCGCCAGTTGGGACTCGAGGCAGGTCGACGTTAGATACCGGGCGCGTGGGTGCGAAGCCGTGGCGGAAGGTGCGCACGTGGCCCTCGGCGGTGGGAATCGGCGTGGACATCACCAAACCGGATGGGCCGCGCTCCCTCGTGGAGGCCGCGACGAGCCGGTTCGGGCCGGTGGACGTGCTGGTGCGCAACGGCGGTGGGCCAGCACCTGGTGCCGCGGCCGGGATGAGCGTCGAGACGCACACGAGGCCGTGCGGCTGCTGGTGACCGCGCACATCCGACTGGTCGAGGCGGTGCTGCCGGGCATGCGCGAGCGCGGCTGGGGGCGGATCGTCGCGATCGGCTCCAGCGGCATCCAGGAGCCGATCGCGGGCCGGGGGGTTTCCGAACAAGAGGTACGCGACGCTAGCGCGGAAGTACCAGCGGGCCGGTTCGGTACCCCTGACGAGTTCGCCGCGGCCGTCGCGTTCCTGGCCGGCGCCCAGCTGGGCACGACGAGCGGCGCCTTCCACGACTCCTCCTCGTACAACTCGGCCCGGGCCGACTCCAAGATGTGCTGACCTGAAGTCGACGACGCGGCGCCCCACCTTTACGGTGGGGCGCCGTGCTATGCGGTGCCTGCCATCTGCCGCTGCCGCTCCCCGTCGGCATGCGCCTTGCCCAGCAGGGAGCCTTCTTCCTGCTCGTAATGGGACAGGGCGATGCCGAGGCCGAAGAAGGTGGGTGCCCACTCGCCGACGAAGATGCCCCACCGATCGGCCCGGTCGAGACCCTTGCCGGGCTCGGCGCGCAGAGACGCGGCCCAGGTCAGCACGGACAGGCCGATGGAGGCCACGGCGGCGGTGTAGGCGTGCTCGGACCGGAGGCCCATGTCGTGCAGCTTCTTGATCACGGCGTGCTCCTTCGGGAGATCCCCCTCAGGTCGACCCTCGTGTGCCCACTTTCGGGCGCGTGATTCAGGACGCCGGCCGCTTCTTGGCCGTCTTCTTCGCGGGGGCCTTCTTCCCGCTGGTCTTCTTCGCCGCCGACTTCTTGGTGGTCTTCTTGCCCGCGGTCTTCCTCGTGGGCCGCATCTCGTGCACGTCGGCGGAGCCGGCTTCCTCGCCGCGGGCTTCCTTGGCGGCCCGGACGCTGTCCTGGAGGGCGGACATCAGGTCGACGACACGCCCCGTCGGCTCGGCCGGTACCTCCATCTCGGGCGGCTCCTGGCCCGCCGCCTTGGCCTCGATCACGGCTTCGACGGCCTCCCGGTATGTGTCGCGGTACTGGCTGATGTCGGTGGGGCCGATGATCTCCATCAGCTCCATGGCCTCGTCGACCTCGGCGTCGGACAGCTCGACGCCAGTTGGGGCGAGCCCTTCGCTGGAGCGGATCTCGTCTTCCCAGTGGAGTGCCTGGAGCACGATGGCGTCGCCGACGACCCGGAGCGCGCCGAGCCGTTCGCGGTTGTGCCACGAGAATTTCGCGACGGCCACCTTGTCGTTGCGCTGGAGCGCCTCGCGTAGCAGCGTGTACGGCTTGGCGGCGACCGCGCCGTCGCCCTGCAAGTAGTAGGGGCGCCCGAACCGGATCGGATCGAGCAGTTCGGCCGGCACGAATGCCTGCACGTCGATGGCCTTGGCGGTGGGCAGCGGCAGGTCGTCCAGCTCCTCGTCCGTGATGGGGACGAGCTGGTCTTTGCTCTCCTCGTAGGCGCGCCCGATCTCGTCTTGATCGAGTACGCGGTCCTCGATCTCGCACACCTTGCGGTACCGGATCCGGCCACCATCGGTGGTGTGGATCTGCCGGAAGCTGATGCTGTGGTCTTCGGTGGCGGGCAAGACCTTGATCGGAATGGTCACGAGGCCGAATGACACGGCGCCGGACCACACGGGGCGAGGCATGGTGCACCTCCCAGGAGGCCCCCCTGGGGTCGGCTCCAGCCTAGGCCAGCTCCTGGCGGAACGCCCTGGTCAGCCCGCCAACCGTATTCGAACTAAAATCCGAATCATGGATGCGGAGGAGTGGCGATCGAAGACCGGGCCCTGGGTGCGGGCCCGCATGCCGGACGAGCAGGAACTCGACGTGATCATCACCAAGTGGATCCGCGCCAAGGACGGCCAATGGTGGGCAGAGTGCGAAGCCATCCTGCCCGCGCGGCATGAGTCTGCGGACGGCACAACCAAGACCATGGGCGCGCCCACCCCGATGAGCGTCTCGGCCGAAGACATCGCTCCCATCCCCGGCGAGACCTACAGTTCGCTGCCGACGGACGGCGCGGTGGCGGGCAGGCAGTGGGTGCTCGAGAAGTTGCACCAGCACGGCGATGACGAGCCCAGCCGCCGCCTGCATCGCCGGGACTGCTGGCAGGCCCGCGAGAGCCACGCCCGCGTCACCACCGAGGAGGCCGCAGAGATGGTCGGGGCTCCACTTGTAGATATATGCGACGTGTGCCGACCGGATCGGGCACTTCGCCGCTTACGCCGTGCCACACTGGTGCTGGCCCCCGCTGCATCCCCCGTCGGCGGGGGCCGATCTACTGCGTGGGCTGCGCAGATGCCAGGAGCGACCGCCCCGCCCATCCGGCGGGGCGGCACCCTGTGGGTGCACGGCCCCTTCGGCGGCCTTCAGCTGAGCTGCTCGGCAAGTCCGACGACGATGCGATGATGCCAAGGCTCAGCGCTGCGGGCATCGACGCGACCATCAGTACGCCGAGTAGGTCGGGCAGCCGTGGGCGTGGGGGTCGCGGGTTTCGCGCAGCATGCGCAGGCCGAAGGCGACGATCACCGCGCAGATTGGCACGTTGGCCAGGAAATCCAGCGCCAGGAGGCGTACTGGGCCAGCAGCGCCCCAGCGTGGGTCC
Source organism: Streptomyces botrytidirepellens (assembly GCF_003721215.1). Taxonomy (NCBI): domain Bacteria; kingdom Bacillati; phylum Actinomycetota; class Actinomycetes; order Kitasatosporales; family Streptomycetaceae; genus Streptomyces; species Streptomyces botrytidirepellens. The sequence continues at coordinate 8,537 of NZ_RIBZ01000154.1, read as the reverse complement.
GGCGGCCGCCGCCGCGCCCATGGAACCCCAGGTGCCGATGGCAACCGGCCGCCGGGCCGGCGGGAATTCCGGCAGGATCAGGGGGAGTGACGTCGGTGTGACCAGGGCGGCGAAGGCCGCCTGCAGAGCCCGCCCCCGCGATCAGCAAGCCCGCGTTCGGCGCGAGCCGCACAGGGCGTTCGTCACCGCGAAGCCCGTGATGCCGGTCAGGAAGAGGCGCTTGCGGCCGTAGAGGTTGAGTCGCCCTGCCGGGATGAGGGCAGCGGCGAAGACCATGCTGTAGGCGTTGAGCACAAGGTGGTCAGCCGTGGCATGGAAACTGCGGCTCATGGCCTCGAAGGCGACATTGACGATCGCCGTGTCGAGGAACACCACGAACGTGCCGAGGCTGCTGAGCGGTGTGAGTCCAATACCAACTGACCAAGTGTGGTCTCAGCTCAGGGGGATGGCGCGCTGGAGACCATCGGTGAGCGGTTCGCTGCCGTATGACGGGGGTTGGCAAGCAGCAGACAGCGAGCACCTCGCGAACTCCGCCGGGCAGATCACACCGTGCGGCAAGACTGCTCAGCTCCGCGTTCCTTCAGACGGGCCCGATAGGCCCGTACATTCTGAGTGTTCCCGCAGGTGGTGACGTTGTGCCAGGCACGCGAGCAGTTCTTGGAACGGTCATAGAACGCGCCGCGGCAGCGAGGGTTCGCACACACCTTCAGTCGCCGCATCGTGTCGGCATAGGTGGCGGCGGCCAGCTGGATCAGGACGTACGAGCGGAGAAGTTCGACACCCTTGCCGCGCGGATGCAGCCGCGTGCCTCCGGCGTCCAGACTGACGGCTGCCGTCGTCTCGATCGACGGTACGGCGACGGCGGCGGAGGGTTCGTCGGCATGCCCGGTGGCCAGCGCGGCGCGGATGTCGTCGCGCAGCGACCGGAGGCGACTGAGGCCGCGTGCGTCGAGGGGAAATGGCGCGGGAGGAGCGCTGGAGTCGATACTGCTGAGCGTTGCGAGGGAGGACTGGAGCCATTGTTCCGCCGCGTCGACGGACTCCAGGAGGTCAGGCCGGCGTGGCTTGCCCATGCTCGCTGTGTTCAAGAGATCCTGTACGAATCCCAGCCCGCCTGGGGCGCTGTGCTCGACTTCCTTAAAGCGAGCCGAGGCCGGCCATTGGACCGCCGCACTCATCTCGTCCTCCTGGTGCCTTCAGGGTGCTTGCATCGCCTCTGTAAGAGCCTATCGCTTTCACTTGTGACCACGGCCAGGCCGCGGGGGCGGGGCCGCCTGCACGACGGCCCCGCGAGGGAGCCTATTCCCCGGTGAAGTCGACGGTGGGTCGGGGTCGTCCGGCCTTATAGGCCGCCACGGCCGACGTGAGACCGCCCGTCGCATCCTTGGACTCGAACAGCGGGATGGCGATGTCGAACATCGAGTCGTCGGCAGCGTTCACACCCCCGGCTTCCCACATCCGCAACAGCGCCTTGTGCGCGGCATGCGCCCGGGTGGGCCCCGCGGCCACCTTGCGCGCGAACGCCCGTGCGGCTTCGAGGGCTTCGTCATCGGGGAGGACGTGGTTGACGAGTCCGGCCTGCGCCATGGTGGCAGCGGGCACCTGTTCCGAGGTCAGCGCCCACTCGTAGGCCCTGGCACGGCCCGCACGAGCGGCCGCTCGGTAGATGCCGCCGAGCAGTGTGACGAGGCCCAGTGTCTGCTCGGGGTGCCCGAACCGGGCCCCCTCGCCGGCGAAGATCACATCGGAGCGCAGCGCGAGTTCGAAGCCCCCACCGAAGCACAGGCCGTTCACCGCTGCGACCACCGGCACGGGAATCTGCTCGAAGCGGTTGAACGCGAACATGTACCGCTCGAACAGCAGCCGCAACTGCCGCACGTCGAGATCGGGCCAGGTGACGATGTCCCCGCCGAAAGAGAAGTCAGGCCCTTCGGCACGCAGAAGGATCGCCCGCGCCCCCGATGACTCCGCCTTCTCAACCGCTGCGAGCAGCTCGTCGGCCATCTGTTCATCGATGCGGTTCTGTGGCGGGTTGTCCAGGACGATCTCGGCGACGTGGTCGTCGATGCCGAAGCTCAAATGGCTCATCGGTACTCCATTCCTTCGAACACGGCTACTCAAGGTGGCCTGTGCGGGACAGACGGGGGACGGGCTATGCGCCCGGAACGGGCTGCGGGTCACCGGCATAGAAGTGATCGGACGGGACGATGCCCACCAGCCGGTCGCGGAGCGTGGTGGAGAATCGCAGGGCTGCTCCGAGAGGACGATGGTGGATCGCCGCCCGGACGACATCGCCATCTGCGTTCTTCTCCAGAACGGTGATGCCGGAGATCTCCACTCCGCCGAACGCCGTCGCCTTCCACTGCAGGTAGGTCGTGGTTGCGTCGGAGGCCTCGGCCGTGAACTCCAGCGACTCGTAGATCGTGCTCGCAGCCGCGACAGTCGAGGCGACGAGCGCCCGACCGGCGATCGGCCGGGCAAGAGCGCTGGCCTCCAGCGCGATGTCCTCGGCGAAGCCCTCGGCGAAGGTGTTCGCGCAATGCTCCGAGAAGCCGCTGCGCCAGCCCGAGGCCGCAGCGTCGGCATTCAGGTTCTGGAGGAAGCCGAGGACTTCGCGGGCCAGGGCATGGGGGTACTCCACGTGCAGCCAGTGCCCGCCGCCGGAAACGGTCGCAAGGTGCGCACCGGGGAAGCGCGGAGCGATGGCTCCGGTGATCAGTTCCTCGGTGACGAAGCCGTCGCTGTCGCCGCGGACGATGAGGACGGGGCCGGGGTACGCGCTCTGCTCCGGTGCCGCGTCGACGCCGTAGTTCCACAGGTCGGCGTAACGTGCGGTCACGAGCGGAGGGACCAGCAGGCCGCTGCGGCCCAGCGTGTCCAGCGCCTCCTCGTCAAGCGTCGGCGAGAGGTGGTTGCGTACGGCACGCTGGCCCTCCGCGTTCCCGCCGAGGGCCCGGAACGGCGCGACGGCGTCTTCGGGCAGACGGGCGCCGCCGAGTGGTACCGGCGTGAGCAGGACCAGTCCTGCGACCCGCTCGGGCCTGGCAGCAACCGCGAGCTCGGCGACCTGGGCTCCCATACTCTGGCCCACCAGGGCGACTGGTCCCTCGATGTCGTCGATGACGGATGCGACCTCGTCGGCCAACAGGGCCAGGCTCAGCTTCTCCGTGTCCACAGGGGCGGACGCGCGGGCCCCGGAACCCGGAAGATCCAGCCGCGCCGTCGCCACCGAGCCGTCCAGGGCCTTGACGAAGCCGTCCCAGACGGTGGCGTCGTCCAGGAACCCGTGCACGAGCAGCAGTGTCGGAGCACCTGGGAGCACCTCGCCACCACCGGTGGCCGCACGGTCGATGTGAACAAAGTCGCTGGTCATTTCGGTCCTGTCGTCGTTGATCCGGAAGGCGACCATTCCGCCGTGTCGATGGGGGAGAAGTCGGTCGGACGCTCATCGAGGCGTGCGCTGCGAGTGGCGAGCAGGCCTTCGACGAGTTCCTCGGGGAGCGGGGTGGTGAAGATGTTGTTGACGAGCGAGTACTCGGCGGCCAGGCGCCCGACGGCCCCCAGGGCACCGGTGTCGATGCGCCCACCGGGCAGGTAGAGGTCATCGCGGACGTGGAAGCGCTCCACACGTCCCCACACCACGTGGTCCGGCAGCGGAGGCATGGGGATGATCCGGTCGACCACGCACTCCATGGAAATGGGGGCACCGGCGATCCGGGGTGCCGACACGACCTCGCATTCGGCCTTCTCCAGGCCAAGGGCTTCGAATTCGTCGACCTCGGAGTCGAACTCGAAGGCGGAGCGGTGCGCCTCGTCGACCTGGCCGAGGGACACCATGTTGACCACGAACTCACCGGTGTCCCGGATGTTGACGAACGTGTCCTTCAGGGTGACCTCGTCGGAGCGGGGCTGCAGGGAGATCGACACCGTCGGAGGGATGCGGCCGACCACGGTGAAGAACGACACGGGGGCCACGTTGCCGACGCCTGCGGTCGACCGGGTGCTGACCCAGGCGATCGCGCGCGGAAGCACACTGCCGATGAGGAGTTTGTAGCTCGACCTGGCGTCGAGTGATGCCGTATCGATGATCATTTCACTCTCCGTTTGAGTGCCTCAGCGGATGTGCCGCCGGGCTTGGCCCGTCCGCGGCGTCCGCGACGATGGAAGGTTCGGCTCGCTGCCTGCGCCGGGGTGTCCAGGGGCGACAAGTGCGAGCGCCTGCTTTGTACAGAGGCATAGCGCTTATGGCTATGACGTGGTCAGCATTGTGACACAGGGGGCGGCGGTCGGCACAAGAAGGCGTGGCGGTCGTTCCGCGATACCCGTAGGCGACATAACCAAACCGTTGTCACCTATGTACATGACTGCTAAGGTCCGCCGTATGAGAGCAATGATGCTTCCTGGTCTCGTCGGCGAGTCGGCACTGGAGATGTCCATGCCGCGCCAACGGGTCCCGCGATACCCGGATCGGCCCGCCCGCTGTTCGCGCACGGTCTGGGGCAGGAGGCCTGGTGCTGGGAGGACCGGATGTCCGCGGCGGCTGCGGCGTCCGAGGCCGCTGCCATGATCCTGGTTGCTCCGCTTCCCCCGCGTCCTGCCGTGCACACGGCGCTGGCCGTGCTCCGCCGGCAGCCGTTCGAGATACTGCGGTACATAGTCGGCAGACCTCTCCGGCTCGGGCCCTACATGCTCTTCGCCCGGCGGGACGACCCGGCGACGGCCGAGCTGAGCGGGCGCCTGGCTCCTGATCCCGCTCGTCCAGTACCAGTTCCTGTTCCACCTGCCCAAGCGGGTACCGGCGCTGCCAGTCCTGGTGCCGGCCGCCACCGAGGACCGCCTCGTGCCACTTGTCCCAGTGCGGGCCACCGCGCGGCGCTATGGGGCGGAGATCCGGGAAATCGACGGCGTCGGGCACAACACGATGCTCGACGCGGGGTGGCCCGAGGGCTGGAAGCAGATCGAGTCGTGGCTCGCCGACGGCCGGGCGCACTGATCCCACACGTGCGGTACCGCAGAGAGGAAATGATGGACCATGCTTGACAGGCGAGACGTGGCGTTCACCGCCCGAGGCGGAGTGACCCTGCGCGGCTGGTACTTCGTACCAGAAGGCGAAGGTCCGCATCCGGCCATCTCGATGGCCCACGGCTACGCGGGCGTCAAGGAACACGCCCTGGAGGGCTTTGCGCGACGGTTCGCCGATGCGGGTTTCGCGGTGCTGCTCCATGACCACCGCACGTTCGGCGCCAGCGACGGCGAACCCCGTCAGGACGTCAATCCCTGGGAACAGGCCGAGGACTGGCGCCGGGCGATCTCCTTCCTGGAGGCGCAGCCCGAGGTCGACCCGGACCGAATCGGCGTCTGGGGAAGCAGTTACGCCGGCGGGCACGCCATCGTGCTCGGTGCCACGGACCGGCGCCTGAAGGCCGTCGTCGCGCAGGTCCCGACCATCAGTGGCTACCAGCAGGCACTTCGGCGGGTTCCTCCGCATCTTGTTCCTGCCCTCGAAGAGGGGTTCGCGGAGGAGGAGCGCAGAAGCGCCCGCGGGGAACCGCTCGACTACCAGCAGATCGTCAGCGCCGATCCCGCGGTCCGCGCGTCCTACTACTCCAGTGACGCGGTCGACTTCTATCTCCAGGAGCTACCCGAGGGGGTCTGGGAGAACCGGGTGACCGTGCGCTCCACCCGCATGGCGCGCATGTACGAACCCGGGCTGTTCATCCGGAGGGTGTCACCCACGCCCTTGTTGATGATCGTTGCCGAGAACGATTACCTCACGGTGACCGACGTCGCTCTCGAGGCCTACGAGGACGCCCTCGAACCCAAGAAGCTGATCCTCATCCCCGGTGGCCACTTCGACCCGTACCGCGCCCAGTTCGAGCGCGCCAGCACGGAAGCACTCGACTGGTTCCGGGAGCATCTGTAGGCATAGAACGAGTGCACCCGCGGCGGAAATCGGCCAGGAGCATCCGGCCTGATGGTCCAACAGACCAGCTCGGCGGCGACCTCCGCGTCGTTGCAAGTGGCGCCGGACTCTTGGAAGAGAGCCCCCGCCAGTGCCCAGCCGCGCGAGCCAGGCACCCGGCTGGTAGGCGTCCGGACCCGGTATTCCGTGCGGGCTGAAGCAGTTCACGGAAGCGGTACGCGCCGGGCACGGCCGCCTGACCGCACGGCATTGGTCCCATGACGACTGAACGATAGGAATCGGGCCTTGGCCGGTAAGAAGGACCTGCGGTACGCGGTCCACGTCTCGCCTCGGTCCCGACAGCGATCAGTGATCGGCCGCCGTGGTGTGGAGCGGCGGATGTGGTCGCCCATTTCCTCGACGCTCATCTACGGCAACCGCGACGCGATTCTCGTCGATCCGGTGACGACGGTCCGGCAGGCCGCCGCGCCCGTCGAATGGGTGGAATCGTTCGACCGGAACCTTACGACGATCTACGTCACCCACGGACTCGGAGATCAATGGTTCGGGCTGGCGACCATCCCCGAGCGCTTCCCGAAAGCCCGACCGGTCGCCACACCGGCGGTCGTCGAGCACATGTCGAAACAGATGGAACCGAGCTTCGTCGAGAGCTTCTGGCCCCCGGTGCCCAGGCCAGATCCCGCACCGCATCGACCAGCGGCGCCGCCGCATCGACGGCGTCGTGACCACGGTCGGTGAACTCGCCGCCGCCGAATCTCTGCTGGACATCCCGGTGAGGCCCTTCCCGGCCGAGCTGGAGGTCGAGCGCACGGTCAGCCCGCAGAGCCTGGTGCAGTTCGACGGCAACTTCTACTCCGTGCCACCCGGGCTGCCCGGTGTCCAGGTCAAGGTACTGCACCGCCTAGGAGAGGACGACCTGCGGATCGCGACCGCGGGCCGGGCAGTGATTGCCCAGCACCGCCGGGCCCCGCGCGGCGCCGGACAGACGGTCCGCGATGACGGCCACGTCCTCGCGCTGGAGCGGGCGGTGCTGGCGTCGTTCTCTGACCGGGCCCCGTGCAAGAACAAGGTTCGCAAGCCGCCTTCCGCGGCCGCGCTCGCGGAAGCCGAGCGTCTGCGCGGGCAGACCGCGGCCGGCGATCCGGCCGAGCGGGTCGTGATCGACCTGTCCCACTATGCCGCCGTGGCCGACCGGCTGCGGAGTGTTCCCCCACCGACGAAGGAGGAGAACCCGGAGCGAGTACGTCGCCCATGCAGATGAGCGAAGCACGCCGCTTCCAGCAGCTGCGAGGCCACCTGCCCTACCTCAAACTCAACGACGCCGCCGAGGCGTTGAACCGGGTCCTGGACCAGGCCCGCGCCGAACGGATGTCGCTGACCGCGGCCCTGGAGCGGCTGCTGGAGATCGAGGTCGAGGCCACCGAAGCCCGCCGGCTCGCCGCCCGGCTCCGTTTCGCCTGTCTGCCCGAACCGTGGACCATCAACGACTTCGACTTCGCCGCCCAGCCGGGCGTCGACGAGAAACTCATCCGCGATCTGGCCAGGTTGCGCTTCCTCGACGACGCTTCCAACGTGCTGTTCGTCGGCCCGCCAGGCGTGGGCAAGACCATGCTCGCGGTCGCCCTGGCCCGGGCCGCGGTCGAGGCCGGCCACCGCGTCTACTTCACCACCGCCGCCGAGCTGGCCGCCAAGTGCCACAAAGCCGCACTCGAAGGCCGCTGGAAGACCTGCATGAACTTCTTCGCCGGCCCGAAACTCCTGGTCATCGACGAACTCGGCTACCTCCCCCTGCCCGAAGACGGGGCATCTGCCCTGTTCCAGGTGATCAACCAGAGGTATCTGAAATCCTCGACGATTTTGACGACTAACGTCGGATCGCCGGCTGGGCGGGCGCCTTCGGTGATGCCACGGTCGCGGCCGCGATGCTCGACCGGCTCCTGCACCGGGCTGCGGTCGCAGGCATCGATGGCCCCTCCTACCGGTTGCGCGGTCACCAGAACCAGGCTGAGGCCATCCGAGCCGGGGTGAACGCCCGTGTCTCCTGACAACGCCTCCGACACCACTGAGGTCACGTCTGCACGACCGTCTTCACCGTCGCCACCGACACCAGTCGCCAGGTCTTCTGCTCACCCACCTGCAAGGAGACCAACCGCCAGAGCAAACCCGTCCAGCAGACCTGCCCGGCCTGTCAGGCCGAGTTCACCACCCCGGCCGGTCAACGCCGGATCTACTGCTCGGACGGGTGCCGAATCACCGCCCGCACCAGCGAGAACGCCCGGGAGAATCGCACCTGTCCCGTCTGCGAGGGGCCCTTCGAGGCCCTCAGGACTGTCCGCCAGATCTACTGTTCACCGGCCTGCCGCAAACACGCCGAACGCAGACGCGACCAGGCCCGGGACGAAGACCGGGCCCGCCGGCTCGGCGAGACACCGACACCACCCAAATTGCCGGAGCTGCCACCGCAGCCCAAGCCGGTCAGCCGCGGTTATCACGCCAACCAGTCTCGGAACGCGATCCGTTGGAGCCGACCGCGACCCGGAACTGTCCGCACTGCCAGCAGCCGGTCACCATCGTCGCGCTGCTGGCGACCCCGGAAGCGGCCCGCCCCTCTGTC